>JAKSPW010000230.1 GCA_024404435.1 Clostridia bacterium
AGGTCGGCAAGCGTCAGCACCTCCCGATGGAGGTCGTTCTCGACGACAAGGCGCGCATCACCGACGCCTACCCGAAGTACGCCGGCATGGATCGCTACGAGGCGAGAAAAGCGATCGTACGCGACCTCGAAGAGGGCGGATATCTCGTAAAGATCGAGCCGCTGAAGCACGAGGTCGGTACCTGCTACCGCTGCGGCACGACGATCGAGCCGATGCTGAGCCTCCAGTGGTTCGTCAAGATGGAGCCGCTCGCAGGCCCCGCGATCGAGGCAGTCAGAAACGGCGACATCCGCTTCATCCCCGAAAGATTCGACAAGAACTACTTCCATTGGATGGAAAATACGCAGGACTGGTGCATCTCGCGTCAGCTCTGGTGGGGACACCGCATCCCCGCGTACTACTGCGACGCCTGCGGTCACACGGTCGTCTCTGCCGACGGAGTCGACGTCTGCCCGAAGTGCGGCGCTCCCATGCGTCAGGATCCCGACACGCTCGACACTTGGTTCTCCTCCGCTCTCTGGCCGTTCTCGACGCTCGGCTGGCCGAAGGAGACAGACGACCTCAAAAAATATTTTCCGACGAACACGCTCGTCACGGGCTACGACATCATCACGTTCTGGGTCTCCCGCATGATCTTCTCGTCGCTTGAGTACACGGGCAAGATCCCGTTCGACACAGTGTTGATCCACGGGCTCGTGCGCGACGCGCAGGGCAGAAAGATGTCGAAGTCTCTCGGCAACGGCATCGACCCGCTTGAGATCATCTCGAAGTACGGCGCGGACGCGCTGAGATTCGCTCTCGGCACGGGCAACAGCCCCGGAAACGACATGAGATTCTCCGACGAAAAGATCGAGGCTGCCCGCAACTTCGCAAACAAGCTGTGGAACGCCGCGCGATTTGTCATGATGAATCTGACGATAGACAAGATCGAGCTTCCGTCCGACGACCGCCTCGCACCGGAGGACAAGTGGGTGCTCACGCGCTTTGCCGACACCGTCCGCTCGGTCACGAACAACATCGACAACTATGAGATCGGCGTCGCTCTCGCCGCTATCTACGACTTCATCTGGGACGTCTACTGCGACTGGTACATCGAGCTCACGAAGCCGTCCGTTTCGGGCGAGGACAAGGCTCGCTCCGAAGCGGCTCAGTCCGTTCTCGCGTACGTCCTGCGCGAGGTGCTTAAGCTCCTGCATCCGTTCATGCCGTTCATCACGGAAGAGATCTTCTCCGGCCTCCCGGGCGAAGAGGGCACGATCATGCTGAAGAAGTACCCCGAGGCAGACGAGATCCCGACGTTCGCCGAGGACGCAGAGTCCTTCGAGCGCGTCATCGCCGCCATCAAGGCGATCAGAGCAAGACGCGCCGAGATGGGCGTCGTCCCGTCGCGCCGCGCGGCTGTCTCCGTCGTGACGAAGTATCCGGAGAGCTTCAAGGACGCCGGCATCTTCTTCGAGAAGCTCGCCTCCGCGTCGAAGTTCGAGCTCGCCGATTCGTACGACGACGACTCTGCCGTCCGGATCATCACGGACTCCGCGGCGATCTACATCCCGCTCGCGGATATGATCGACTTCAAGGCTGAGGCTGAACGCCTCGAAAAAGAACTCGCCGCAGTCGACGGAGAGATAAAGAGAGCCGAAGGCAAGCTCGCGAACGAGGGCTTCGTCTCGCGTGCTCCCGCCGCCGTCGTGGACGCCGAAAAAGCAAAGCTTGAAAAATACCGTGAAAAGAAGGCCGGCATCGAATCCGCCCTCAAGAGCGTTAAAGAGAAACTGTGATTATTATGCGGGGGAGAACTTTTTTGGAAAAAAAGTTCTCCCCCGCAACTTTTGTGCAGTGCGCAGTTATATGCACCTACGGTGCGTTATATATTCCTTCGGAATGTTATATATCCCTGCGGGATGTTATATCCGCCTTTCGGCGGGTTAAGGCAGACTTTTTCAAAGCCTGAATTTATTAAAATGTTTCGCTGAACAATAAAAAATCCCCTTTTTCAAAAGTTTTTGAAGGAGCGCGAGGAAAAAAGAGAATCGGTAGGGGGTGGCGCCTCGACACCCCGTTTAATAAGCCAAAACCGCACGTTATTTCGTGAGATTCCCACGGGCGGCATGCCGCCCTCGGAATGACAATGTAAAGCGGTAGGCGACACGTCAGCCGACAATCTTTACGTCCGAATGCGCCAAAACCCGGTAGGGGAGCGGCTTGATGCTCCCGAAAGAAATGATTTAGACACACGGACGGGTCGTCGAAGGCGCCGACCCCTACCGACAAATGACGC
>JAKSPW010000231.1 GCA_024404435.1 Clostridia bacterium
AGGCTCGAGCTGATGCGTGAACGGATTGTGCGCGACCACAAGGCGGGTCTTTATCCCGTCAGCCGCGTATTCGCTCTCCGCGTTCTTTATCACGTCGTGAATGAAAGAGGTCTCCCTCTCTCTGAACTGATGGCAAGCGACGGTGTGGTAATACTCGTCGCTGCTGTCGTCCTTGTCCTCGCCGCCGTCGAGCACGATGCCCCAGATGCTCCCGAGGCGGAACGTGTAGTACGTGTTGCCGTTCTCCTGAGGCGTGTAGTCAGCGAACTTTTCGGCGTAAAGGCCGCGCAGGTCGTGGTTGCCTCTCGCGAAGACGACGGGCTTCTCGCCGTGCGTCACCGACTCGGCGATCTCGTAGATCGTCGTGAAATTCTCGGGCTTTCCGCTGTGGTCGGGAAGGTCGCCGTTGAGGATCAGAAAATCGACCTCACCGTAAAGAGCGGCCGCCTTTGCGGGACCGATGCGTCTGTTGTGCGCGTCGGCTATGTGATACGCTCTCGCGTTCTTTTCGGGCACTGGGTAAAATTTGAACTCCGTCGCAACTTCGTCGTCTATCAGCGGGAAGTACGGCTTGCGCTCGATGACACGCCGCTCGATCGCGGTATATCCGCCCGCCGCGTCAAGCTCCGCCTGCGGCACCGTCACGCGGTGAACGAGCTCGAGCGAGCGCATGATGCCGTTCGCCTCGTCGTAATAGGTCTTGTCTCCGACCTTGACGTAAAAAAGCGACTGCTCGGTGACGGGCACCATGATCTGATAGTTTTTTCCGACGGCGAATACCGCCGGCGTAGTCTTAAGCATTTGTTTTCTCCTTAAATATTTTTTCGGAAAGGAAGTACGTGTTACCGTACATTTCCGTTTTTCCCTTTGTTTCGAAGCCGAGCCCGGCGTAGGTGCGGCGGGCCGGAACGTTCTTCACGGCGACGGACAGATGCACCGCTTTTCTGCCTTTTTCGAGGAGAGACTGCATCAGTCCTTCGACGATGACGTGTGACAGTCCTCTGCCGCGGCACTCCGGGCAGACCGTGATGCGGGCGATCTCTCCGGCATCGCTTTCTTCCCATACGGGCATCCCGTTGAGCTCGTTTTCGGGTACGATCGAGCCTGCGCCGATGATTATTCCGTCCTCCTCAAGAACGAAAAGGCAGCCTGCGGCAAGATCTCCGTCGATCTCAAAATCCGTCGGGTAGTTCTCGTTCCACGTGCAATACTCGCCGCCTACGGCAGATCTGTATAGCGAAAGAACGTTTTCGGCATCCGTCTTATTTGCTTTTCTGAATACAATCATCTCTTTTTATAAGCCACGAGCTCCGGGTCCGAGCCGTTTTCACCGTACTCGGCAACGAGGATGAAGTCAGCGCTCGCCACGATGCCGTAGCACTTCTGAAAAGATCCGTCGTTAAACTCGCTCTCGAGCTGACAGCCGAGGTATATGTCTCTGTCGTCGAGAAATTTCACCGTCTCTCCGCTCGGAAGCGGATAAGCAAGATTGACGTACGAGCCGTTCAGCTCGAACAGCTCCGTCGCCTCACGCATCCCGGGGATCTTCAGCCCGTTTATCTCATCAATGAGAGTTCTTTTGAACTCGTCGTACTTCTCCCTGCCGCACGCTTTGATGTAGTCCGCGACGAAGCATTTTTTCCCGAACGGGCTGGCTCCCGTCGCCTCGCATCCCGCGCAGGCACCGTTTCCCGAGTAGAAGCAGTTTCCGCAATCACATCCGCAGCAGCCTTTCATGATAATCTCCTTTTCAGCGTTTTTTTCAAAATAATTATATCACATCGCGTTTCTTTTTTCAATAACGTTATCCGTGCGGGGCTTGCGAAAAAGCCGTCTGTGTGATATTATATTATCAAATAAATCGTATGGGAGAGCAAATATGGCCGAAATAATCAGAATCGACGGTTCGACTTACCGCTTCGAGGACGGAGGAGTCCGCTTTTTCCTGCTCGAAGGGAAAAACGAAGCGATACTTATCGACAGCGGGATGAACTGCCCCGACGCGAGGCGGATCGCCGAGAGCGTGACGGACAAGCCGCTGAGACTCGTGAACACTCACACCGATCCCGACCATATTTCGGGAAACGGCGCGTTCGGTGAGGTGACGATGAGCCCCGCCGAATGGGAAAGCTTCGGCGGAGAGAGGAATGCGTCTCTCGTGCCCGTGAAAGACGGAGACGTCATCGATCCGGGCGACAGA
>JAKSPW010000232.1 GCA_024404435.1 Clostridia bacterium
TTTCAGGCGGGGAAAATGCGAAAAATCCGTAAACTTTTTCCCGCGCGGGCAATACTCCTCAAAAAAACTGTTGATTTACTCGGAAAATCGTGTTATAATAGAGTGAATCAATATGACCTCGGCATATTTTGATAGGGAAAACAAATCTTTTTGCCGCGTGGCGGCGGAACGGAGACCAAAATGAAAAAAACACTCGCCCTTATTCTTGCGCTCGTGATGGTTGCGGCGGCTCTCGCCGGCTGCGGAACGACGCTTGAAAAAGACGCTGAAGGAAACCTTGACCGCGGTGCTGTCATCAATATGTATCTCACGACGCGTATCTATGACTTCGACCCGCAGCAGACGATCACCGACGACGCCATGCTCAAGGTGCTCAGACTCATCTACGTCGGCCTGACCGAGCTCGACTCCGACGGAGACTGGGAAAAGCTCCTCATGGAGGACTATGAAGTCGTTGAGGACGACAGAGACGGTTACTCCATCATTATCGACATAGACGACACGAAGTGGACCGACGGTATCACCGTTCAGGCTAAGGACTTCGTTTACTCCTGGAAGAGACTCCTCGACACGAACAAGCGCGGCGAGGCTGCTTCCCTTCTTTACGACATCAAGAACGCAAGAGCCATCAACCTCGGCGACTGCTCGATCGATGACCTCGGCGTTTCCGCCGTCGACACCTACACTCTGAAGGTCACGTTCGAGAACGAAAACGTCGACCTCGACAGATTCTTCACGAACCTCTCGTCCATCGCTCTCGTTCCGCTCCGCGAGGACGTCGTCTCCCGCTACGGCGAGGACATCTGGTCCAAGCGCGCAGCCAACGTCGTCAACAACGGCCCGTTCACCGTCAAGGAGAACGGCGACGGCGACATGGGTGAGTTCAGACTCGAGAGAAACGGCTACTACTTCCGCGACACGGAAGCCGGCGATTACCTCGACAAGTACGTCATCCCCTATAAGCTGATCACCCGTCACGACGACGGCGACCTCTCCTACGCACTCGATCAGTTCAACAGCGAAAACATCTTCTACGTCGGCGAGCTTCCGCTCTCCGAAAGAGCCGCACTTGCAGACGACGCCGAGATCGAAGACATGATGGTCACGGAATCCGTCTTCTTCAACACGGAGAACGACCTCTTCAAGAAGGCTGAGGTCCGCCGTGCCCTCTCGCTCGCGATCGACCGCGAAAAGATCGCCGAGATCCTCACGTTTGCAGATCCCGCTGTCGGATACATCCCGAACGGCGTGTTCGATACCGATTACGATTCTTCGTTCAGAGAAGAGTCCGGCGATCTGATCGCCACAACGGCAAACCTCGACGAGGCAAGAAGCCTGCTCTCCTCCGCGGGTGTCAGAAGCGGCAGCTTCCGGATCACCGTCCGCGATGACGAAGCGTACCTCGCAGTTGCAGAGTACCTCTGCGACGTATGGGGCGACCTCGGCTTCAACGTGAATATCAAGAAGGCGGGCACCACGAAGGAAACCATCAGAGACACCATCCTCGAGCAGGACGTCGCATACACGTTTGACAATTACATAGAAGCATACAACAACAGCGACTTCGACGTCATCCTCGTCGACATGAGCATGCCGTCTCCCGACCCGTTCGGAGCACTCTCACAGTTCGCAGGCGACTTCTCCGGCAACGGCGTCAACCTCGACGAAGAGGACTACCCCGTCTACGGACACGTTACCGGCTATGAAAGAGCCGAGTACACGGACCTCATCGAAAAGGCGTTCGTCGCTGCTGACGAAGACGAAAAAGCGGCTCTCCTCCACGACGCGGAAAAGATGCTTATGGAAGATATGCCCGTATGCCCGCTCGTATATCTCAAGAGCGCATACCTTGCGTCGGACATCCTCGGCGGATTTGACACGGACTACTACGGAGTCACGGACTTCAAGCGTGTCAAGATGGACAACTACATGGACTACAAGGTAGTCGAGACCGAAGCTGAATAAAATAAAAAGGGCTTGCAAAAGCCCTTTTTTGATTTAGCAAGTATTCCCGCAAAAGGGGAGACATATTCGGCGTGTCGTCACGTTTTTTATCGTGCTGCGCCGATACCATACCGGTAAAGAACGTGCGGTTTTTGCTTTTTCCCGTCCGTAATCGGTCATTCTTTTCATTTGCCTTCCCCGCCGGGGAAGGCAATAACGTCTGCCGCAGGCAGACATATCGCATTTTGCGAAGCAA
>JAKSPW010000233.1 GCA_024404435.1 Clostridia bacterium
ACAGACCGCTACGCGACATCGATCTGCCCGGTCACACGCCCGGCAGCATCGCGCTCCTCGATGAGAAAAACCGCGTTCTGTACGGAGGAGACTCCATCCAGGACGGACGTATCTTCATGTTCGGGGAAAAACGCGACATGGACAAATACGTAGAGAGCCTGTCTCTTCTGTGGGAGACGAAACGGGATCTTTTCGACTCCGTTTTCCCGTCTCACGGAACGATCCCCGTTGGCCCCGACCTCATCCCGCGTCTTATAGATGCTGCGAAGAAAATAATTGCCGGTGAGTCGGACGGTCGGGAAGTCGATATGCACGGACATCCGGTAAAGTATCACGATTTCGGGTTCGCGGGCTTCCTCTGCAGCGCAAAATAAAAGAAAAAAACGGACATTTTCCGCCCGAAAGAAAAAGAAAGGGAGAAAAGATGAAAAAGGCTGTGATCGGTATCCTTGCGCACGTCGACGCGGGAAAAACCACCCTTGCAGAGGCACTTTTGTTCAATTCCGGAGCAATAAGGCACCTCGGCAGAGTCGATCACGGCGATACCGCACTCGATACCGACCGCCTCGAAACGGAACGCGGCATCACGATCTTTGCGGGTGAAGCGCCGTTCGTCTCGGGAGAGACCGAGATCACGCTTCTCGACACTCCCGGTCACGTCGACTTTTCCGCCGAAACCGAAAGGGTACTGAACGTGCTCGACTACGCGGTACTCGTCATCAGCTCGACCGACGGCGTTCAGTCACACACGCGCACCGTGTGGAAGCTGCTCGAGGTCTACGGCGTGCCGACCTTCATCTTCGTGACGAAATGCGACCTCGAAAGACGAGGAAAAAAGTCTCTCATCGCCGAGCTTGAGCGGGAATTCGGTCATGCGGCGGACATGACGGAGAAGGACGGTGTCTTTGAGGACGCGGAAAAGATCGCGACCTGCGACGAGGCTCTGCTCGAAGAATACCTGTCGGACGGAGAGATGAAAAAGCCGACCCTCGCCGCCGCGATAAAGAGCCGCCGACTCTTCCCCGTCTTCTTCGGCTCGGGGCTGAAGGACGACGGAGTCGCGGAGTTTTCAGCCGCGCTCGACAAATACACGACGCCGCGCGAATATCCGACGGAATTCGGCGCGAAGGTCTACAAGATCACGCACGATAAAAACGACCGCATAACCAAGCTCCGCGTGACGGGCGGCACCCTGCACGTCAGGGATACCGTCGAATATCTCGGCGTGAGCGAGAAAATAAATCAGATAAGAATATATTCGGGAGCTAAATTCAGGACGGCAGACGAGGCTCCGGCAGGCACGGTCTGCGCCGTGACGGGGCTCTCGAAAACGTCTGCGGGAATGGGACTCGGCTTTGAAAAAGAAAGCGCGCCGAGCGTTCTCGAGCCCGTCATCCGATACCGTATCGTCCTGCCCGAGGACGCGGATGCGCGTGAGGTGCTTCCGAAGCTCGTGAGCCTCGAGGAAGAGGACCCCAAGCTGAAGATCACTTATAACGAAAGGCTCGGAGAATTCCACTGCTCACTTATGGGCAAGGTACAGGCGGAGATCTTCAAAAGCATGGTAAAAGACCGCTTTGACCTCGACGTGAACGTCGCCGAAGGCAAGGTCATATATAAAGAAACCGTCGAAGACACCGTCGAGGGTGTCGGACATTACGAGCCGCTGAGACACTATGCAGAGGTCCACGTCACAATCGAGCCGGCAGAGCGCGGCAGCGGAGTCACGCTTGCCACGAAATGCTCCGAAAATGAGCTTGACCGTAACTGGCAAAGGCTCGTGCTCACGCATCTTGCCGAAAAGACTCATCTCGGCGTGCTGACAGGCTCACCGCTGACGGACGTGAAGATCTCGCTCGTCCGCGGAAGAGCTCATCTCAAGCATACGGAGGGCGGAGACTTCCGTCAGGCGACCTACCGAGCGGTAAGACAGGGTCTGATGCAGGCGAAAAGCGTCCTTCTCGAGCCGTATTACAGCTTTCGTCTCGAGCTTCCCGTGGCGAACGTCGGAAGGGCGATAAACGACCTGCGCATGATGGGCGGCACGTTCGACGCTCCCCGGAACGACGGCGACGTGGCGATCCTTCGCGGGAAAGCGCCCGTCGTCACGATGGACGGATATATGCCCGAGGTCGCGT
>JAKSPW010000234.1 GCA_024404435.1 Clostridia bacterium
ACCACGACACGACGGCGTTCACCACCTTTACCCTTATCGCCTTGACCGACATCGTCACGGCGGCGGTGACGGCGAGCGTGCATACGAGCACGAGAGATGCGACCTTGACGGTCTTTTTAAGTGTACTCATTGTATTTCTCCTTTCAGTTCGCTTCGTGCGGAGAATCGGAGTTTCCTGCGATTCAAGCGAGCGGAATTTTGTTTCGTCTTCTTCGAGACATTTCCCGGCTGCCGCACGCAGCTTTTTCTCAAATTCAGTCATAATTATAGCCTCCGAACTGCTTTTTCAGCTTTTTCAGTGATCTGTGCAGGATAGTTCCGACACTCAGAGCGTTCATTTCGTATATTTCGGCGATCTCGCGGTTTTTCATGCCGAAGTAGTATTTCATTTTGATCATGTCAGATGCCGGTTGCCCGAGCGATTTTACGGCAGATGCAAGTGCCTCTGCCTCTTCGTCTTCGATCAGACCGTCGAGGACCGTGTCTTCCGACGCGCTCTCCTCGGCTTCTTCAAGAGCTGTGAACGTGATCTTTTTCGCTCTTTTCAGAACGTTGAAGCACACACTTCTCGTGTATACGGTGAGAAGTCTTATCTGCTCCGACTCCGAAGCGTCTCTGAACTTGTCGGCATAGCGGAGCACGTTTACGAATACTTCGCCCGCCGCGTCCTCTCCCGCCGCTCTGTCGTGCAGGATGCTCTGCGCGTATCTCACGACGGTGCCGGAGTATTTGCGGAACAGCTCGTCTGCAAACTCATTGTCACACGGGTATTTCTTATCTGTGTCCAACCGCCTCGCCTCCTTTTTGTTTAATTATAACACACTGACGTCAATTGTGCTTTCAATAGATATAAAAACCGAAAATGAGATTTATTTCACCTAAAACCAAAAAAGATGCCGAAAGGCATCTTTTTTCAGTCAAGCTCGTAGGTTATCGTTAAAATCTCGCTGCTTGTGGTTTGCATTGAGCGTCTCATCATTTCTGCCTCATCTTCGCGGAGCTTGTCGAAATCTGTCGGGTAATAACACTCACCGTATATTCCGATCGCGGGTTTTCCGTTATTCTCCACCGGGTAGATCGACTGAACTTCGATTTCGGTCAGATCCGGGTGCTTTTTAAGTGCCTTTTCCCTGAAGTACTCCTCAAGACTCTCTTTTGTTACGCCGTCAAGCACCGACTCGTCCAGATTTTTATATGCTTTGCACATATTGAATATACAGGTCTGTATTTCGCCGTTGACGGAAGCAGTGACGTAAACCTGACCCGACATCAGAACTTTTTCTTTTCCGAACGGACGGCCGAACTCAAGCGTATACTCCCTGCCGCCTCTGTTTTCGCAGCTCAATAATTCAAAACCGTAAAAGCGTTCACCGAATAAGTCGCGGACCGCGGACTCAACGGAGCTTATGATCTCGTCCTCGTCAAGATTTCCCTTGTTGACGTAATCGGGATCGTTTGCGCTTCTTACACGCCAATAGCGCGGAAGGAAGGCAACGCTTAACAGCTCATTATCACGATACGTATAAATACCGCCGAATTCATCAGTGTATTCCGGCAAGATGTTTCCGGCTGCATCTTCCATTTGTGACGAATACGTCAGCTTAACGGTTTTTCCGCTCGCCAGAACCAAAGTTTTCTCTTTTTCCGGCACGTATTCCATCTTGTTTGGCTTCTCTTCTTTTTCCTTCAGACCTTCGACAAACGACATGAGCTCATCATAGGACAGTCCGGCAGCATCAATGTAGAAGTAGTTTTCTCCGTCGTAGCATATCAGAATATATCTTCCGCTGTCATACGTGAAAAGCTCGGCTTCACGCTCCCCGGACAGTGTGATTTTTGATTCCTTGCAGCCGTCGTTTGTGTCAAAAGACCTGACGAGAGGGTAAGTCGACTGCTCAAAGCACAGCTCATTCCCGTCCTTATCGACGTATTTACACCAAAATGCGTGTTCATAGACTGTTCTTTCTATGATTCTGTATCTTTCCGGGACACAAGTCGGGTTCATGATCTTGACCTTTTCCGCGTTGGTATAGTCAACGTCGGTGTCCTCATACTCGACTGTGCCGTAGTTCCCGAACCAAGACACGACGGCGTTCACCACCTTTACCCTTATCGCCTTGACCGACATCGTAACGG
>JAKSPW010000235.1 GCA_024404435.1 Clostridia bacterium
CGCCGGCGCCTTGCGCGCCGACCCGACCGTGCGCGGCGAGTTTTACCGCATCCTCTGCGCGTGTATAGACGCCCGTTGCTCCCATCGGAAAACCGAGAGGGCAGCGGCTCCACGCAAATTCTCTGAATCCGAGAGGGTAGAGTACCTCGCGCCACAGCAAATCGTCGATCTTCTCACCCGAAAGCTTCGTCGCTATCCTCGAGAGAACGTAGAACGCCGCGTCGCTGTACCTGTCTTCCGTTCCGGGCGCGTAAACGAGCGGCTTATCGGTCAGATATTTCATATAATCGCGCGGAAAAAGGGAAGCATCCATGCAGTCTATGTCGAGCTCACCCTGCGGAAAACCGGCTCTGTGCGTCAGCAGATGCCCGACGGTGACGTCAAAAAATCTCTCGTCGGCAGCATCTTTAATTCCGAGTATATCGGCTGCTTTATCGTTCATCGAGACGAGACCTCTGTCATAAAGAAGCCCGATTGCCGTGACCGTAAACGCTTTTGCGACCGAGTAGAGATCCTGACACGGGTTCTCGAAACCGACGGCAAGGGAATCAATCTTTCCGTCCTTCATTTCCGCCACTCTTATGAGATTGAATCCGACAGAGGCGGCGTATTTCGCAAATTCACTGACAAAATTCATCATTTCTCCAAACAGGGACTGTTAAAAACTTAACAGTCCCTTGCTTTTTTATTCAGTTTGCAAGCTCAGCCATGAGCGCGTAGGTTTCTTCGAAGACCTTCTTCTTCTCGGCGATGATGGCTTTCATCTCGTCGAGCTGTTCCTTCGTGAAGCCGTCGAGCATTCCGTCCTTCAGCGTGCCCTTGTACATTCTGTCGAGCACCTGAGAGAACTTGATCTCGGTCGTCACGATCTCGCCGCCCTTTTCGCAGATA
The DNA here is from genome assembly GCA_024404435.1 of Clostridia bacterium. Taxonomy (GTDB): domain Bacteria; phylum Bacillota; class Clostridia; order Oscillospirales; family CAG-272; genus RUG11130. Next base: position 892 of record JAKSPW010000235.1, read on the forward strand.
ACGAGGTCGGATTTTCCTGCGAGGAGCTCGTCAACGGCACGAACGCCCATCTTCGTAGCGAGAAGTCTGTCGGAGAGTGTGGGCGAGCCGCCGCGTACGACGTGCGCGAGTCTGCAGAACTTCGTCTCTACCCACAGAGTCTTGTCGTTTTCCTTTTCGCCGAGAGCCTTCGTCTCGTCGTTGATCCTCTTTGCGAGTCTTTCGGAGCAATCCTCAACGCCTTCGGAAACGATGACGATGAAGTTTCTCTTGCCGTCGCGGCGGAGGCGAACGATCTTTTTAAGAAGCGCGTCCTCGTCGAACTTGACTTCGGGAATGACTGCGTCGACTGCGCCGCAGGCTATTGCAGTGTTGAGGGCGATGTCACCGGCGCCGCGGCCCATGACCTCGATAACGTTGCAGCGTGCGTGAGACTCGCAGGTGTCGCGGAGTCTGTCTACGTTCTCGAGAACAGTCTGCATTGCAGTGTCAAAGCCGATCGTGTTGTCGGTAGCCGTGATGTCGTTGTCGATCGTGCCGGGAATACCGATCGTCGGGATGCCGTGGGCGGACAGGTCCGTCGCACCGCGGAACGTGCCGTCGCCGCCGATGCAGACGACGCCGTCGATCTCGTGCTTCTTCAGCGTCTCGATAGCCTTCTTCATTCCTGCTTCTTCCTTGAATTCAAGGCATCTGTCGGAATAAAGGAACGTACCGCCGAGAGTGATCTTGTTGGATACTTCGCGGGAGGTGAGCTCGATCATATCGTCATCGATCATACCTCTGTAACCGCCGTAGATTCCCATGACCTGAACTCCGCGTGCGAGAGCGGCTCTCGTTACGGCACGGACTGCTGCGTTCATTCCGGGAGCGTCGCCGCCGGACGTAAGTACACCGATTTTTCTGAATTTTGTTGCCATTATCATATATTCCTTTCAAGAATTTACACTAACCTATATTTTAATATAATATTGCTTTAAAATCAAGTATCTGAACAAAATTATCTTGCAGGAATTCCCGAAGATTCGTGCAGCTTTTTCAGTAATTTCGAAAGCGGGAGCACGAGCATGCAGATTATGAAGTTTCCGAGTGCGTGAAGCGCGTCCGCGGGAAGCCCCGCGATCACCCATCTGACTGTCGTCTCAAGTGAAAAGTGAAACATAACAG
>JAKSPW010000236.1 GCA_024404435.1 Clostridia bacterium
AGCCGTGCCGCCGGGGCCGCCGCCGTAATAGGCGACGCAGACGTCGCTCATGTCAGCCATCATTCTGTTCCTCTCGTGCATACATCCGGAGGTGTACAGTTCTGAGGCATAGAATATCTCGTCGGCATATCCCTTTATCCTCTGATAAAGAGAAAGGTCCGTCATGTTCTTCCATTTCACCGTCTGGTCGCGGCACGGAAGGACGAGGATGAGTCTTACGTCTTTGTTTTTCTTCTTTGCGATTATCACGCGGCAGGCGGCATACGTGTCAAAGCCGACCGCACCGCCGCAGACGAAGTTGACCTTGCCCGCGTCAACGAGCGAGGCGATCGTGCTGTCGAGCAGAGGCTGAAGGGAGGACGCGTGGCCGCCGTCGATCACGCGGTGTCCCGTGAAAAAGCAGGTCTCGCTTCTTTCGATGGGGATCATACTTCCTCCTTTCTCATTGACAGCACCCTGTCATGTATGCTATACTGTTAAAAAAGATTTTTTTCGGGAGAATGCAATGCAGTTTTATATTTCGACAAATGACGAATATCTTGACCGCACGGTCAAAGCTCTTGCCGACGGAGCAGGCTGCCCCGCCGTTATTTCCCGTTTTGACGGTGAGTCCGGAGACGACGTCTGCGCCGTCGTCGGCGACTGCACGGAAAGGCCGTCAGCCGAGTACGTCATCGTGATCTCAGGCTACACCGCCGCGACTGACGAAAAAACTTACCTCGTGAGCCGTCCCGTCGATCTCGAAGCACTGAGAAACGTGATCATCGAGGTCTCACGCCGCGGGAATGCCACAGCGTCCGTGCCGGTCGTGTGGAGCAGATCCGAAAGATGCGTCTCAAAAGGAGAATTATCAGTCGTTCTCTCTCCGAGGGAATCGGAGCTCTTCGAGCTGCTCTACCGCGCAGGCGGCGCTCCCGTTTCCCGGGACGAGATCGGAGCCGTCCTCGGCGGCGGGAGCTCCAACGTCGCCGTTCACGTCTGCTATCTCAGGCGGCGCCTTGAACCCCTTTTCGGAGAAGGCTTTCTCGGGTGCGCCCGCGGAAGTTATTTTCTGAAGCTCTGAGTTATTCGAGAAAGAGCTCTCTGAAACGCTTTACTTCCTCCGCCATGCCGTACTGTTCGACGAAAAGCTTCTCGACGCAGGTGTAGATGTCGTCGCCCTCGTCGCCGAATACACGGAGTTCTTTCGTCCGCTCGTCGCTCAGACAGTCTCTGGTACGGTTGCCCCAGTCGTCGAGAGCCGAAAGTTCATAATCCACGTACAGCGTTTCAAGGTCGATCCTCAATAAAAGGCCGAAGATGAACGCTGCCGAGCCCGTCCTGTCCATGCCCGAATAGCAATGGAAGTAGGCGGGCAGATTTTTTTCGTCCGAAAGGATCTTCAGCATCTTCGCGTGCACCGCATTGGGGCTCGCATCGATGCTTCCGTAGCTCTCGTCGGCGAGGCGGTAGATCTTCACGTTCTCTTCGATGAGCGGATGTCTCTCGGGCCATTTCTCGCGCTCCGCGTAGTCGAGGAAGCGCAGATCGACGTCGGACTTTATGCCGAGGTCCTCGACGAAGATGCTCGCACCCTCGTCGCTCGAGACGTGGTCTCCGCCCGCGTCGATGCAGCCGCCGCGGTAAAGCAGTCCCTGCTTCACCCTTTTGCCGTCGATGTTGTAAACGCCGCCGACGTCGCGGATGTTGCTCGACTTCATACCGAAATATATCTGTCTCGGGTACTCGTCACGCGTCGTGAACGAGGTGATCTCGCTCTTCTCGTCTCCGCACTCGGCGTACCACGAATAGCTCTCGCCGATCATGAGGTTATATATGACAGCACCCGGTCTTTTCGTTTTTCTCGTGATCTCCTTTGAAAAGTCGCCTCTTCTCGCAAGATGGAAGGTGATCTCTTTTTCGTAGGTGTCAAAATCCGTCATGACGGAAAGCGTGCACGGGCAGGGGTAGGAGAGATGTCTCTCGTCCGGCCAGAAGGTCCACGCGGGGTGGCCGGAATGAGGCATGTCGTT
>JAKSPW010000237.1 GCA_024404435.1 Clostridia bacterium
ATCGACACGGCGGCCCGTCTCGGCCACAAGGCGGGCATCATCAGCGGCGTGGGCCGCGACGACTTCGGAAAGTGCCTGCTCGACAGGCTGAACGCGGACGGAGTCGACACCTCGCTCGTACTCGAGGACGAAACGTGCTCCACGGGCTGTGCGTTCGTCATGTATTTCTCGAACGGCGACAGAAAATTCATCTTCCACATCGGGAACACTCCCGCCGCAAAGGCAAAGGCGCCCGAGGCCGTCCCCGCATCCGACTTCTTCCACGTGATGGGCTGCTCGCTCATGGCGAGCGACACCTTCGGCGCGGAGATCGTGAAAACAGCAAAGAAATTCCGCGAAAAGGGCGCGAAGATCTCGTTCGACCCGAACATCCGCCCCGAGCTGATGGGCGGCGCGGACACGGCAAAGGAGATTCTCTCCATGACGAGCGTCTTCCTGCCCGGTGTCGCCGAGCTCAAGATGATGGCGGGCTGCGACACGGTCGAGGATTCCGTGAAGAAGTGCTTCGAGAACCCCGTGCTCGAGATAATCGCCCTCAAGCGCGGCTCGAAGGGCTGCACGATCTACACCCGCGAGGATTCGTTCGATTTCGGAATCTACCCGATCACTCCCGTCGACGCGACGGGCGCGGGCGACTCGTTCGACGCGGCGTTCCTCTGCTCGCTCATCGACGGCATGCCCCTCATCGACTGCGCGCGCCGCGCTACCTCCGCCGCCTCCCTCAACACCGCCGCTTTCGGCCCGATGGAAGGCAAGATCAGCCCCGCGACGGTAGCAGAGCTTATAGAGAATAACCCCGAGATCGGATAAATAATATGCGGGGGAGCTTTCCCCCAAAAAGCTCCCCCGCGCCCCCTTAAAAACTTTCAAACAAAAAGCAAATTGGGTTTACTGCTTCAAATAAAGCAAAACCGAAATTGAAAGACATTCCCGCGGTTGGGGAGGGGTTTACTCCTCCCGAAACGAAAGATTAAAATGTACGATACGGGACGTCGAGGACGCCGTCCCCTACAGACATAGGACGTGCATCTCCCGCCGGGTTATCCGTCTGTCAGTGAACGATATAATTATTAGATCCGTAGGGGTCGGCGCCCTCGACGACCCGTCGGATTATCACCGACACAATATTCAAAATGATTCCCCTTTTTCAAAGTTTTTTGAAAGGGGTGCGGGGAAAATCTTTTTTTCTTAAAAAAGTTTTCCCCGCAAAAAAGGAGAAATAAAAAATCATGTTCGTAACAAGTAAAGAAATCATAAACAAAGCGAAGGCGGGCGGGTACGCGGTGCCCGCGTTCAACGCCGAAAACATGGAGATGGCGCAGGCGATCGTAGCGGCTGCCGAGGAGGCTGCCTCCCCCGTCCTGATCCAGACGACATCCCCGACAGTCAAGTATTTTTGTCCCACGATGACGCACGCCATCGTCGAGGAGCTCGCGAAAAACGCGTCCGTTCCGGTGGCGCTCCATCTCGACCACTGCTCGTCGTTCGACGACGTGATGATCGCCATTCGCGCGGGCTACACGTCGGTCATGTTCGACGGCTCGAAGCTCCCGTTCGAAGAGAACGCACGCATCTCGAAGAAGGTCGTCGAGGTCGCTCACCCGATGGGCGTGACGGTAGAGGCCGAGCTCGGCTGCGTCGGCGGCAAGGAAGACAACGTCTCCTCCGCGGACATCTACACGGACGTTGACGAGGCGAAAGAGTTCGCAGAGTTCACCGGAGTCGACCTGCTCGCCATCGCGATCGGCACGGCTCACGGCTTCTATAAGGGCGAGCCGAAGCTCGATTTCGACCGCATCGCGGCGATCAGAGACGTAGTCGGCGCACCGCTGGTGCTCCACGGCGGCTCGGGCGTGCCCGAAGAGAGCGTGAAGCGCGCGATCTCGCTCGGCATGGCAAAGGTCAACTTCGCAACCGAGCTCCGCGCGGCGGCGACAGTCGCAGTACGAAAAGTTCTCGAAGACGAGAGCGTCATCG
>JAKSPW010000238.1 GCA_024404435.1 Clostridia bacterium
TGCCGAAGGCCCGCCGCAGGGCTGCTCGCCCTTGACCTCGCCCTCCTTTTTGTAAAAAGGAGGGGCGAAAAACTGTCATAAAAGGGTGCGGCTAAAATTTCACTTCAGCAAACCCGCGAGGATCTGTTCTTCCGCTTCTTCCGCGGTAAGTCCGAGCGTCATCAGCTTCATGATCTGATCTCCCGCGATGCGCCCGATCGCAGCCTCGTGGATGAGTCTCGCGTCGACGTCGTTCGCGCAGATCTCGGGGATGCTGCGGACCGTCGCCGAGTCCATGATGACCGAGTCGCACTGAACGTGGCCGAAGCACTCGGCGTTGCCGGTGATCGCAGGGTAGAAGATCTGAGTCGAATCGCCTCTCGCCACGCTTCGCGAGTTGATCCGCGCGGAGCTTCCCGCGCCGTTCAGATTCACTTCCGTCTTCGAGGAGACCTTTTCGTCTCCCGAGGTCATGATCCTTTCGGTGATGAGCACCGTCGCGCCCTCGTCCGCGTCGATCGTCGTGAGTCTTTCAGACTCCGAGACGCCGCCGATCTGCACCGTCTCGATCTCGAGAGTCGAGTTCTTTCCGAGCTTGACGGTCATCTTCGGCTTCATCGTCCTGCCGCCGGTGCCCTCCGCGTAGTGTTTTTCGACGTATTTTACCTTCGCTCCCTCGCCGATCACGAGGGTGTGGACTCCGTCGTGAGCCGACTCGGCGTCTCCCGTGTTGTGTATGCCGCAGCCCGCGACGATCAGCACGTCCGCGCCGTCGCCGATGAAAAAGTCGTTGTAAACGGTCTCGGTGATGCCGCTTTCCGTGATGATGACGGGGATGTGCACGCTTTTGTGCTTCGTGCCCTCTTTTACCGTCACGACGATGCCGGGAGCGCCTTCCTTGTTCTCGATCTTTATCTCGTCCGTGCTCCGTCTGCCGGCAGACGCGCTGTTCTCGCGGAGGTTGTACGCTCCGTCGGGGATCTCGTGCAGGTCGGCGACCTTTTCGAGCAGGTTCTGTCTGATCTTGTCCATGTCCTCTCCTCGGTTAATCTTCATCAAATTTGCACGAGCGTGCCGCGAACGAGTCGATCTGCGGCAGGATCTCCTGCGGCGTGCCGCGTCCGGAGAGCTTTCCGGCGGCAACGAGGACGACCTCGTCCGCCTGGGAGATGATCCTCTCCTGATGGGAGATTATGATGAGCGTCGAGTCGCTTTTTTCGTGATATTTTCTGAAAGTTTCGGTGAGGCGGTGGAAGCTCCACAGGTCGATGCCCGCCTCGGGCTCGTCGAAGATCATGACGGGCGCGTTCGTCGCGAGGACGGAGGCGATCTCGATGCGCTTCATCTCGCCGCCGGAGAGGGAAGAGTCCACCTCGCGGGTGAGATAGTCCGCGGCGCAGAGGCCGACCATCGTCATGTACTCGCAGAGCTCGGCGCGGGAGAGCTTTCTGCCTGCCGCGACGGAGAGAAGGTCGCGCACGGTCATGCCCTTGAAGCGCGGCGGATTCTGGAAGCCGAAGCCGATGCCGAGCTTCGCGTGCTCGGTCACGGAGAGGTCGGTGATGTCCCGGCCGTCGAGAAGGACGCTGCCGGAGGTCGGCGTGTAGATGCCCATGATGACTTTGGCGAGGGACGTTTTGCCGCCGCCGTTAGGTCCGGTGACGACGATATATTTCCCCGATTCGATGTCGAGAGACAGTCCGTCGAGGATGTTTTTTTCCTGCCCCGTCTTTTCGTCGGCGGCGCGGAAGGTAACGTTTTTCAGGCTGATCATATACTTCCTCATTATACTTATACTTATATTAGATTATTATATTATATTTTTCGGAAAAATTCAAGTAGGCGGGGAAAAATAGCACCCCGCATTGAGCATTGAGCATTGAGCATTGAGTTTTGAGACTTCAGCCTTAAGACTTAAGCGTCCGCTTAACCGGAGCCTCCTCCCGCTCTAATAAGCC
>JAKSPW010000239.1 GCA_024404435.1 Clostridia bacterium
AGGCACGGCATCATTTGTCCTCGCTTGCCTTGCAAGAGAGGGCAAACATCATTAATAAAAAACCACCCGAAAGGGTGGTTTTTTGAGTGAAGAGAGAAGAGAATCGGAACACTTTTGCCGCAGGCAAAAGTTAACATTATAAAAGCTTAAGGCTTAAGGCTTAAGACTTAAGGCTCAAAAATGAATTCTGTCTGAAAAAATCACTCGTCTGCTTGACGTTGCAACGCGCGTGTGATATAATCTACAATAGATAAATATCGACGGATCATCCGCCGCGCGAAAGGATTTACTATCATGGCAGGAAAAAAGATCAGAGTAACAATCTGGAACGAGTACAGGCACGAAAAGGAAGAAGAGCCCAGCGGCGAGAGCTACCCCGAAGGCATCCACGGCTGCATCAGGAACTTCCTCTCCGAATGTGACGACCTCGAGATCCGCACCGCAACGCTCGACGAGCCCGACTGCGGCATCCCGGACGAAGTCCTCGACAACACGGACGTGCTTATGTGGTGGGGCCACGTCGCTCACAATAAAGTACCGGACGACAGAGTCGAATACATCAGAAACAGAGTCTATAACGGCGGCATGGGCTTCATCGCCTGCCACAGTGCGCACCACTCCAAGCCGTTCCGCGCCCTCGTCGGCACGACGGGCAACCTCTCGTGGGGCGACAACTGCCACGAGATCATCTGGAACCTGAAGCCGTCTCACCCGATCGCGGCGGGCATCCCCGATCACGTCGACCTCGGTCTCGAGGAGATGTACGGCGAGCCCTTCTACATCCCGCAGCCCGACGATCTCATCTTCGGCTGCTGGTACGATTCCGGTCACATCTTCCGCGGCGGCTGCACGTTCACGCGCGGACTCGGCAAGATCTTCTACTTCCAGCCCGGTCACGAGGAGTGCCGCAGCTTCTACAACCCGTACGTTCAGCAGATCCTCAAGAACGGCGTTCACTGGGTCGCTCCGAACGACTTCGGATACAAGAATCCGTGCGAGGCTCCCTACGTCAAGCCGGTAGTTTAAGGTGAAAAAAACGATCGAAGCCCTCCCCGGTGAGGGAAAAAAGATAAGACTCACGATCGAATCGGAAATAATCGGACCGTTCTCCCCGAAGGCTCCCGGTGAGCCCTCGGAGGAGGTCGAGTACGACACGGACGACGAGTTCCCGTACGACATCGAGGACGCGGCGATGAAATATCTCGAGAGGCGCGAGGAGAAGGCCGGAGACGGCACTCAGCGCCTCGTTCAGGACACGGTCGCGGACTTTGCCGCCGAAGACGGGAGGATCACGATCTCCTACGACGACAGCGAGATGCTCGGGATGCCGAAGACGCTGACGCAGATCACGTTTTCGGAGGATGACCGCGGGACGGTCGAGATCGTGCGGACGGGCTCGGTGTCGAGCATGTTCGTTATCGGCCGCGGCAAGCGGAATCTGTGCGAATACAAGGTCGGCACGATGTCGCTTTCGGTCACGTTCCGCGGGATCAGAGTCGACAACACGGTAAATGCGGACGGCACCGGCGAAATTTATCTCGACTACACGGTCGAGATGGGCGGCGCGGTGACACAGCATACGAGGATGAGGATCGTGCTCGGGGAGAGCGTTGAGCGTTGAGCGTTGAGTTTTCAGTTTTCAGTTTTCAGTTTTCAGTCCGTAGGGGATGACGTCCTCCCGCCAAAGAATGGAGCGAAGCGAGAATTCATGCTGCCTGCCGCAGGCAGCAATTCATGAACTTGCAAGGCAAGTTCAATTCATGCACGAAGTGCAATTCATTCTTTTCGTACATCTTCGGATTTTCATCCGTCTGTCGGTATGTGAAAAAACAGACCGACGGTAGGGGTCGTGCGCCACACGACTAAAGTCGTGAC
>JAKSPW010000024.1 GCA_024404435.1 Clostridia bacterium
GAAAAAACCGTATTCGTAGCAGATCGAAAATCCCGTCGCGGCGTATCCGAGAGTCGTAAGCGAGTCCATGAAGCAGGCGGCAAGTCTGCCGAGTCCGCCGTTGCCGAGCCCGGGATCGCTCTCTCTGTCGTAAGCGCTTTCAAGATCGAAGCCCATCTCGTCGAGGACCTCGCGGTAGACCTCCTCTACTCCGAGATTCATCATCGCGTTCATGAGCGAGCGTCCGACGAGGAACTCCATGCAGAGATAATATATCTTTTTCTGCTTGCTCTTCTTAATTTTTTCGCGGTAAGCCGCCCTCTTTTCGGAGAGGATGTCGCGTACGCTCATGACGACGGCTCCGTAGACCTGGTCTCCGGTCGCCTCGTCCGGGGTGACGCCGTAATATCTTATGAGTTTGTCTTCAAGTGTTTGCCTGAGTGCTTCCTTTTGCAGTGTGTCGTTTGCCATTGTTTAACCTTTCAGAGCATTGAGTTATATAATCCGACGTATTTTTCGGCTGACGCGTTCCATGAGAAGTCGACTCCCATCACGCGGCGCGTCAGCTTCTCCCACTTCTCCGTGTCGCGGTAAATGCCGAGCGCGTATTTGATGACCGCCATCATGTCGTGCGCGTTATAGTTCGTGAACGAGAAGCCGTTGCCCTCGCCCGTAAATTCGTTGTACGGCTTTATCGTGTCAAAGAGTCCTCCGGTCTCCCTGACGATCGGCACGGTCCCGTAACGGGAAGCGATCATCTGCGAAAGTCCGCACGGCTCGCTCTTCGAGGGCATGAGGAACATGTCCGCGCCCGCATAGAATTTCTTTGACAGCGCCTTGTTGTATTCGAGTCTGACGGCGACCCGTCCCGGGAAATCAGAGGCCGCGGTCCTGAAGAATTCTTCAAGCTCCGCTTCTCCCGTGCCGAGGATCGCAAATGTGATGTCGGTCTCGCGCAGTACGTCGTAAAGGACTCTCTTCACGAGATCGAAACCCTTGTGAGAGGCGAGGCGCGACACCATGACCATCAGCGGCGCGTCGTTTTCCTCAAAGCCGCAGATGCGCTGAAGCTCACGCTTGTTTTCTTTCTTGTCTCCGAGCGTATCGGCGGAATAATTCTTTACTATTTCGGGATCGTTTGCGGGATCGTAGTACGCAACGTCGATGCCGTTCGTGATGCCCGTGAGCTTATCCCTTGAGGCACGAAGAACGTGATAAAGTCCCGAGGAATAGTACTCCGTGAGTATCTCGCTCGCGTATCTTTCGGAAACGGTGCTGACCTTGTCGGCAAGCGTCACGGCTCCCTTCAGAAGGTTGATGCAGCCGTCGTATTCCACAGTCTGTCTGTCAGCGTCGGAAAGTCCGAAAACGTCCCCGAGTATCGCCATGTCGTATTTGCCCTGATACTCGATGTTATGGATCGTGAACAGGACCTTCACCGCGCTGTACTCGCTCTTTTTGAGGTAGATGACGGCGGGTGCGCTCTGCCAGTCGTTCGCGTGAACGACGTCGGGCACGAAGCCGGTCTCTTCGATGAGATGAAGCACGGCTCTGCCGAAGAACGCGAATCTTTCGCCGTCGTCATAAGCTCCGTACAGGAACGGACGGTCGAAATAGTATTCGTTGTCGATAAAGTAGAACGTCACGCCGTCGCGGACGGTCTTCCAGATACCGCAGTAAAGATGACGCCACGCGAGAGTCACCTCTCCGTGGGAGACGAGCTCGAAGCTGTCGTCCGCCTTCTGTTTTATCGCAGGAAAGAACGGGATCACGACGCGCACGTCGGTGTCCTCTCCCGCCGCGCGGCGTACCGACGCGGGAAGCGAGCCGATAACGTCGGCAAGTCCGCCGGTGGAAATGAACGGAAGTGCCTCTGACGCAATATATAATATTTTCATATACACCTCGGGTTTATACGGTCTGATGCTTGCGGATGTAGTACGGTGCTTCCTCGGTACCCGAGAGAAGCCTTGAATCCTTTATCCTTGAGTTCTTGTCGGAAATCACGCAGTTGACGTACGAGCCTTCTCCGACGTAAGTGTCCTGCATCAGGATGCAGTTTCTGACGGTCGCGTTGCGGCTGACCTTCACTCCGCGGAAAAGTATCGAATTCTCGACCGTTCCCTCTATCTCACAGCCGTCGGCAATGAGAGAGTTTCTCACCTCGGAGCCTTCACTGTAATACGTCGGCTCGGAATTGCGGACCTTCGTCAGGATCGGACGGTGACGAACGCTGAACAGAGCGCGGCGCGCTTCGGCGTTCGAGATGAGCTCCATGCTGTATTTGAAGTAGTCCGCCATCGAGAGGATGCGGGCAAAATATCCGTCGTATTTATAGACTGCGAACTGCTTTTTGTCGACGTTGCGGAGGATAACGTCCTTCGTCATGCTCGTGTATCCGTGAGCGACGGCATCCATGACGACCTGCTGAAGGAACTTTCTGTTGATGACGCTGATATTGAGGCTGATGTCCGCCCTGCCGGAGAAGCGCTTGGGATATGCAAGCACGTCCGTGATGAATCCGTCCCCGTCGGAGGAATATATGATACTGCTCTCCGCTGCCTTTTCGTCGAGCTCGACGGATTTGACGGCTATCGTCATCTCCGCGCCGGATTCGGCGTGTGCCTTGATTATCTTGTTGAAGTCGATGTTGCAGATGACGTCGCAGTCGGACATCACGATATAGTCCGCAGTCAGCTTGTCGAGAACGTAGCTGACGCTCTTGAGCGCCTCGAGCCTCGAAGTGTAGAGGCTGTTCGAGTTGTTCGCGTAAGCCGTGATATACGGCGGGAGTATCTTGATGCCTCCGGAACGGCGGGCGAGATCCCAGTCCTTGCCGCTTCCGATGTGATCCATCAGTGACTGATAGTTATAGTGAGTGATGACGCTTATGTCGTAAATGTTGGAATTGACCATATTCGACAGAGCGAAGTCGATAAATCTGTACCTGCATCCGAAAGGCACGGACGCAAGCGTCCTTTTTTCGGTAAATTCGGGGAGATTGGAGTCGTGGATGTTCGAGAAAATAATACCTGTTGCCGACATTGTTTTCGCCTTCCTTTCTCAGTTGTTTTCAAGCCAATCGGCGTTTACCATTTCTCCGCCGGGGATGTTTTTGTCGTCGGGTACGTCGAGTCCTGCTCCGATGACGGTGATGTTCTCACCCGCGCCCTTCGTGCGCCCGATAACGGAGTTTCTGCCGAGCCTGCAGTTCTCGTCGACTATGCTGTAATTGACCGTGGCTCCGCCTTTGATCACGACTCCGCTCATGATAACCGAATCCTTGACGATGGCGCCGCGCTCAACGGTGACTCCGCCGAAAAGGATCGAGTTTTCGACGACACCTTCGACGTCGCAGCCCTCGGTTATGAGAGAATTCGTTATCTTCGCGCTTCCGCCGACGCGGTGCGGCGGCAGCGGCGTATTGCGGGAATAGATCCTCCAGCTCCTGTCGCCGAGATCGAACGCGGGGCGCTCTCCGAGGAGGTCCATGTTCGCTTCCCACAGAGACGAGATCGTTCCGACGTCCTTCCAGTATCCCTCGAAGGGATATGCGTACATGTTCCTGCCGTCGGCGAGCATCTTCGGGATGATGTTCTTGCCGAAGTCGTTTGACGAGTCGGGATCAGCCTCGTCCTCGATCAGGTATTTCTCGAGCAGCTCACGGCTGAAGATGTAAATGCCCATCGAGGCGTTCGTCGACTTCGGATGCGCGGGCTTTTCTTCAAATTCCGTGATCTTCATGTCGGCGTCGGTGTTCATGATGCCGAAGCGGCTTGCCTCCTCGATGCTCACGTCAAGGACCGCTATCGTGCAGTCCGCGCCTTTTCTGATATGCGCGTCGAGCATTCTGGAATAATCCATCTTGTAGATGTGGTCGCCGGAGAGTACGAGGACGTAGTCCGGGTCATACCGTCTGATGAAATCAAGGTTCTGGTATATCGCGTTGGCAGTGCCCTTATACCAGTCTGCGCCCTCCTTGCCCTGATAAGGCGGGAGGATCATGACTCCGCTCTGGAGTCTGTCGAGGTCCCACGGCGCGCCGTTTCCTATATACTCGTTCAGGACGAGCGGCTGATACTGTGTCAGCACGCCCACCGTATAGATGTGCGAGTTGACGCAGTTGGAAAGCGGGAAATCTATTATTCTGTATTTGCCTCCGAAGGGTACGGCGGGCTTTGCCGTTTTCTCCGTGAGATTGTAAAGTCTGCTGCCCTGACCGCCTGCAAGGAGCATAGCTACGCATTGCTGTTTCTTGTACATCGGTTTTATCTCCTCTTTCTGAAAATGATCCCGCACATGGGAGGCAAGTTGAATTCGAGAACGCTTTTTTTGTCCGAGCGTTCAAGCGTCCCGATCGTTTTTTTATCAAACGAGTTCGTTCCGCCGAACTCGTAAAGATCACTGTTGAGGACCACCTCATACTCGCCGCTCTCCGGCACCTCGAGCACGAAGCCGTCGCGCTTCACGGGCGAGTAGTTCACGATGACCGCAAGGCTTCCGTCTTTTGAAAGTCTCTCGTATGCCACCATGTTATAGTCGGCGGAATCGGGGTATATCCACCTGAAGCCGTCCCATGAATCGTCCGCCTCCCAGAGCTCGGGAGAGTCGAGGTAAAGGTGATTCAGCCGTTTCACGAACCGCCTCATCTCGATGTGCCTCGGGTAGCCGAGCATGAACCATTCGAGCTCGGAGGCAAAATCCCATTCCCTGAACTGCGCGAACTCCGTTCCCATGAACGTGAGCTTTTTGCCGGGAAGCGTCATCATGTTGACGAGGAAGGCTCTCATCCCCGCGAATTTTTCGTCGTACTCGCCGTACATCTTGTCGACGAGCGACTTTTTGCCGTGGACGACCTCGTCGTGCGAGACGGGCAGGATATAGTTTTCGCTGAAGGCGTACATCAGCGGGAAGGTCAGCTTTGAGTGGTGATACTGTCTGAACACGGGATCGAGTCCGACGTACTCGAACATGTCGTTTGCCCACCCCATGTTCCACTTGAAGTTGAAGCCGAGTCCGCCCGCGTCGACGGGCTTCGTTATCATCGGCCACGAGGTCGATTCCTCCGCGATCATGAGCGCGTCGGGAAATTCTGCGAAGACCGCGGTGTTAAGCTTTCTGAAAAATGCGATGGCTTCGAGATTCTTGTTGTCTCCGTTCTCGTTCGGCACCCACTCTCCCGGCGCGCGGTCAAAGTCGAGATACAGCATCGAGGCGACGGCGTCGACCCTGAGTCCGTCCGCGTGATAGCGCCTCATCCAGTAAAGAGCGTTCGATACGAGGAACGACTGTACCTCGTTCCTGCCCACGTCGAAGCATCTCGTGCCCCAGCCGCGGTGCTCCATCCTGTCTTCTCCCTGATATTCATACAGAGGCTCTCCGTCGAACTCGTAAAGTCCCGACGCGTCCTTGGGAAAATGCGCGGGCACCCAGTCGAGGATGACGCCGATATTGTTCCGGTGCATCTTATCGACGAAATAGGCAAAATCGTCGGGGGAGCCGAAGCGTCCCGTCGGCGCATAGTAGCCCGTGACCTGATATCCCCACGAGCCGTCGAACGGGTGCTCCATGACGGGCAGAAGCTCGACGTGAGTGTAGCCCATGTCGCACAGATACGGCGCAAGCGCGTCCGCAGCCTCGCGGTAGGTGAGGTAATTTTCGCCGTTTTCGGTGCTCTTTCCGTCCTTCGTCTTCCACGAGCCGAGATGTACCTCGTAAATATTCATCGGTGCGGCAAAGAAGTGTCCGGCAGCCTCGTCATTTTCTTTTCTTTTCGCTCTCTTCGCGAGCCACTCCGCGTCGCCCCAGACGTAAGACGGCGTATGGACGACGGATGCCGTTTTTTCGAGCGTTTCGGAGGCGGTCGCGTACGGGTCCGACTTCAGCCGAGTCACGAAGTCGCGTCCCGTGACGGCAAACTTGTATCTCGTTCCCTCGAAGGACTCACTGCGGCTGAGAGTCGTCTCCCACACGCCGTCGGTCACCTTCGTCATGTTCACGGGAGTGCTCCAGCCGGTCGCGTCCGAGGCAAAGGCGACGGCGCGCGCGTTCGGAGCCCACACGCGCGAGGTCAGGGTGAAAACGCCGTTTTCCTCAGTCTCGTGTGTGCCGAGATACTCGTAGGCGGTGTAGTTCGTCCCCTGATGAAAGAGGTACGCCGCCATATTGTCGTTTGTTGATTTCTTATTCATACCGTTCCTGTCAAATCAAACACGGCAGTACTCAAAAAACGTACCGCCGCGGCATTGAAAATCGGATCATCCGGAGCGGACGCATAACGCCGCGGGAAAAGCGCGTCCTCTCCTGCATAATCAAAGTTTATTCTTTTTTACCCCGTAATATTATCACTCATAGGATCTGATGCACCCGACGACCCTGCCGAGGATGAGAAGCTCGTCGACGATGATCGGCGACATGGTGCTGTTCTGCGGCTGGAGACGGAAATGGCCGTGCTCGCGGTAGAAGGTCTTGACGGTCGCCTCGTCGTCTATGAGAGCGACGACGATCTCGCCGTTTTCGGCGGTCGGAGTTTTTTCAACGATGACGATGTCTCCGTCGAGGATGCCTGCTTCTATCATGCTCGTACCGGAAACGCGCAGGGCAAAAAGCTGCCTGCCGGCGCTTCCCTTTTTGTCGAACGGGTAAGTAACGTAGCCCTCGTGGTTCTCGACGGCGAGGATCGGCACGCCCGCGGTGACGCGTCCGACAACCGGGATCATCGCCTTGGGAGAGGCACCCTGTCCCGACACGACGGAGTCGATGCGGAGCGTTCTGCTCTTGCCGTTTTCCTTCTGGATATATCCTTTTTTCTCAAGCTTTTCGAGATAGGTGTGCACGGTCGACGTGCTCTTGATGTCGAGGTCGCGTCTTATATCTCTGATGGACGGTGAATATCCGTTCTTTTCTATTTTGTCCTTTATATAATCGAATATTCTCTGTTCCTTTTCGGTAAGTGTCGCCATAGCGTACCTCACATATACATTTTGTGATCTTTATACGGCAATATTATACCATAAAAAGCGCAAAAAGTAAACACTTGTTCGGAAAAACGGAGGAATTTTTTTCGTTTAACAATAAAAAACACCTGCCGAAAAGAGAAACAAAAAACTCTTGTCGACAGATGCTTTTGTTGCCGCTAATTCAGAAAACTCATTATGCACACGCACCGATACTGTTACGTTCCCGGATGAAATCCGACCTCGTATCCG
Organism: Clostridia bacterium; assembly: GCA_024404435.1. GTDB lineage: Bacteria > Bacillota > Clostridia > Oscillospirales > CAG-272 > RUG11130. The sequence continues at coordinate 7,188 of JAKSPW010000024.1, forward strand.
TAGTCTTTTACCGTCACAAGGCTCAAAGGCTTTGCAAGTCCGTCCTCGAACACGAAGCGGTATTCAAGGTCACGAGCCGGGACGAGCATTCCCCTGTCGGCATAAAGTCGAAAAGTCACTCTCGTCACTCCGTCGGAGTCCGGCGGGTAGTACTCTGACAGGAACACCGGAGTCACGTCTCCTCTGCCGATCGGCTGATAGTACCCGTCCCTAAATTCGTAAGGCACCCTTGATGTCGGCACGGGTGTCGGAACGAAATCAGGTACTCCGAAGCACTTTTCGATATAGTCGGAGATCTCTTCTTCGGTAAAAGCGTAGTAGCCGACATCCTCAATTCTGCGTTTCCACTCGTCCGTCGGAGCTTTTGCTGCTTTATCCATGAGAGCGAGCACCGCGAGGCACGTGGCGCGGGAGGTGTCACCGCTTCGCATCTCCTCACGGAACTCTTCAAGATCATATACACCGTATCTTGCAAACAGCTTCATAAGATCCTCCGGGCTGTCGGTATTTTCGTTTGAAAGCTGTGGCTGAACAATGAAGTATAATTCGAGTGTATCAACATCACCGACATATTTCGAGAGCCCTTCATAAACTCCGAATGTGTGAAAGCCGGGTGAGATGAAATCATTTTCGCTGTGAAGCACCTTCACATTCACCATGAGTTTTTGCCCTTTGGACAAAGTATATTCGCCGAACTTCAGAGTGTCAAAGAAATCATATGCACCGGGGTCCGAAGCACCGGATGCTTCTATCAGTGCCTCCTTGTCGCGTGTGAGGAAGGCTTCCATGGCTTCGCGGTCGTTCTTGTCAATACCGTTCGAGTCGTACCACGCACCTCTCGCGTCGATCTCGGAGTCGACGTCGTTTCCCACGAACGATGTCCAATAACTGTCATCGCACTTCATTTCTTCTCCGAGCACCGTACCGATATCGTCAAAGCACCATTTATGTACTGTGATGCGGTAGTTTTCCGTGTTCGCTTCCTCGTTCACGTCCGGGAAAAGCTCGGTTTTATAAAGCTGGATGTATCTGTCAAAGGTCTCCTTGTCGGTCTCCTTCCACTTCACGGCTCCGCCTGAGCTCTCAAGTAATCCGGCATCAAAATCGCTCTCGCCGTCGTCAATGATGAACTCTCCGTACGGGTCAAAGAGGTAGTCCCTCTTCTGTTCCGTGCCGTCGCTCCGCGTCACGTTCTCGGTGCGGCACTTCACCGTCCCGTCGTCATCGCGGATATACTCGACCGTTTTGTCGTAGTTGTACTTGTCGGCGTCTTCGTAAAGTGTATAGTATTTGTTGTCCTCTCTGATCAGATTTCCGTTTTCGTCGTAAACATACACGCTGTCGTCGTGAAAGCGGTTCGGAGGATATTCCACCGGGAAGGTACGTGTCCTTTCCGTCAGCCGTCCGTCGGAGAATTTATAAGTCGTCACGTCGTTGTGATCGCCGTGTCCTGTCGGGTCGTTCATAACGGTGACAGTTCCGTCCTCCGTGTTACGCTTATAGATCGTGCTTCCTTTTTCGGGACCAATGAGGGTAGGCAGATATTTTGTGCACAATGCGTCTTCTCCGTAGTTTATATCAATATGAAGACCGTAAAGGAAAAAACTGTCTCCGCGTTCCATTCTTGCATAACGCAGTTTTCCGTCATCGGTATACTCAATTCTGCCGATCCTGCGAAGTCCGCCGTTTCTGTCCGAAACACGGCGCTCGGTCAGAAGTCCGCCGGCATAGACCGCTTTGACCGTGTAGTCTCTCTCACCGTCAGCCGTTCGTACGGCTGTTATATCCCCGTCTCCGTATGTAATATCGGCGACGTACGTTATTCCGTCGTACCGATAAGTCAGTGAGGTCGGAACGTAGTACACTCTCTCCTCCGGTTTTTTCCGTGCCGAGGTTTCGCTTCCCGCCGCTTTTTTCTCATCCACCGTGCAGCCGAGCACGGCTCCCGCGAGCAGGCAGAGAACGAGCGACAGAGCGATGACGGTTATGCCTTTCCGTTTTTTGGTAGTGTCACAGATATTCATGATCCTCTCCTTAAGTGCCCCGTGCTTGGGATTGAAGTACGAGGTAAATTCAGAGCTTTGCGGAAGTCCGCATCTGCCCACGATGTCGAGCATGGTGTTTCCGTACGAGAGCCGTCTGCCCGCGTCAAGTCCGCGCAGTACCGCCTCGTCGCAGGACAGCTCGAGCTCACGGGTGCATCTTCCCGCCGCCGCGTAGACGAACGGATTGAAGAAATGTATGCTTTTTGCCGCGGCGCAGGCGAGCTTCACGAAGACATCTCCGCGTCTGAAATGCGTCAGCTCGTGAGAGAGTATCTCACAGGCGTTTTTTTCTTCCGCGACGCTGCCCGGAACCACGATGCAGGGCTTAAAATACCCGAACAGAAAAGGACTCGTCGGCTCGCGGCTGACAAGCAGCCTGGGAGTTTTTTTCAAGCCGAGTTTTTCCGCCGCGGAATAATATACGTTCAAAAGCTCACCGCCAGCCGCTGTCAAGGCACCGCTTTTCCTGAGTCTGTGCGCATAGATCGCGTAGGAGATAAGCCTTGCGGCAAAGATAAGTGCCGCGCAGGTGATCCACGCCATACCGGCAAAAGATATGATCTTTCCCGTGTCGACCGGGTGCTTTTCGGAGGAAGGATCCGGCGCGATGCTTTCCGTCGGTGTCGGGACGGGAGACGGAGTCTGCGGAGTTACGGCGGGCTCTTTGTTCTCCGCCGATGTCTTCACTTCAACTGCGGGAAGCGCGGGTGCAGCAGGTGATTCCGTCGTAACGTCCTCCCGCATGGTCGGGACGTATTCGGGAACGTTCGCCTCGCTTACCTCCGCGGGTGCGCTTACCTTTTCGGGGACTCTTACTTCGATCAGCGGTGCTATGCCGAAAAGTCCCGCGGGTATGCAGAGCCGCAGTATCACGGCGATCCAGACGATGTATCTGCACTTTGCCGTGAAACGGCGACCGAAGAGCTTCGACAGCACGGAAAGCAGAACGATGACCGCGCTCATCGAAACGGTGACAATAAACAGACCGATCGTAAAGGTCTTCATTTTTCGTCTCCTCTTATGCCGAGTTCGGCACACTTTTCGTCAAGCAGAGCTTTCAGCTCGCGGAGCTCGTCGTGAGTCACTCCGTCCGTCTCTATCATCGACGCGACGAGAGACTTGAACGAGCCGCCGACGCGGCGGAGCAGCGCACCCGACTCGGACGCAAAGTAGTCGCCCTCTCCGAGCTTTGCCCTGAACGTATGGAAATACCCGCTTTTGTCGGCATCGACAAAGCCTTTTTCTTCGAGTCTGCCGAGAAGGACGTGTGCGGTCTGCGACTTCCACGATCTCTCTCCCGACAGCCTCTTCGTGATCTCCGACGCGCGCAAAGCCTTCTCGCTTTTCCACAGGACTCTCATAATGTCAAGCTCCGCGTCCGTCAGAGCCTCGTGTACCGTTTTTGAGTTGTCGTTCATAACTTCCTCCTAACATTAGACATTCTGTCTACGGTTTCATTATACCAAACTTAAGACAACTTGTCAACAGTTTTTTTCAAAAAAATTATTTTTTTATTTTTGAGGCATACTTTCTCTTGAAAAAAAGCGCAAAAAAGTATAACATATAGTAAAGTGATATTCGGGAGGTGACGGCATCTGGAAAAGTATAAGGTCACGGGCATGACCTGCGCCGCGTGCAGCGCGAGAGTCGAAAAAGCAGTCCGCGGTGTCGCGGGAGTGACGGAAGTCTCGGTAAATCTTCTGACCGGAGATATGTCGGTCGAAGGCGGAGCAAGAGACGAGATCATCGCCGCCGTCACGGCAGCCGGCTACGGTGCCGCTCCGAAGGGAGACAAAAAGGCGGCAAAAGAAAAAAGCGAAACGAAAACGCTCGTCACACGGCTCGTCTTATCGATCGTGCTCTCGCTTGTCTTAATGTATATTTCAATGGGGCACGAAATGTGGGGCTTCCCTCTCCCCCGATTTCTTGAAGACAGTCCCGCCTCGTGTGCGCTCGTTCAGCTCGTGCTTGCGGCGGCGGTGATGGTGATAAACCGAAGATTTTTCATAAGCGGTGCGCGGGGCCTCATCCACGCATCGCCTAACATGGACACTCTCGTCTCGCTCGGCTCGGGCGCATCGTTCGTTTACAGCACTTACGTCACGGTCCGTCTGATCTCCGGCAATGCCGGTCCGTCTGACCTTTATTTCGAATCTGCGGCGATGATACTGACGCTCATCACCGTCGGAAAGCTTCTCGAATCCGTTGCCAAGGGCAAAACGACGGACGCGCTGAAATCTCTCGCACGTCTCACTCCGAGAACGGCAGTGCTGCTTAAAGACGGAGTTGAAACCGAAGTCCCCGTAGACACGGTGATGCCGGGTGACGTTTTCGTCGTCCGTCCCGGCGGGGCCGTTCCCGTCGACGGGATCATAATTTCAGGTGAGGCGGCACTCGACGAGTCGGCTCTCACGGGTGAGAGCGTGCCGGTCGACAAAGCG
>JAKSPW010000240.1 GCA_024404435.1 Clostridia bacterium
TATCTACCGTACAGACGAAATAAAATCCAAGTAAGCAACACGGCGGCAGGGATTTCTCCCCGCCGCCGTGCGTCTATTATGCGTAGATCAGATTGTTATTGACGATTTCCGTTGCCGTTTCCCGTACTGCGTTCATTCGCTGCACCCAAAGCATTTGATTTTCAGCTTTGAGCGTTTCCGTGATACCTTCCTTTTCGGCAAACAAGATATATTTTTGAGCAAAAAAAGCACTGCTTTCGCAGTGCTTTTTCTTTTATTTGTGCGGAAGAATGAGAAGCCTTGATACGGTTTTTCGGTATTCTTCGTAATCGCTTCTGCGCGAGAGCTGTCTTTTCTCCATCAGCGGGATCGACACGACGTTGAACAGTACTGCGACGGAGACGAACCCGATGCCGTAATACCATTTTTCGGGAGCGTAGGGCAGCATCACGAGGAAGGTACCGAGCCAGACCGAGATCTCACCGAGATAATTCGGGTGGCGCGAATAATTCCAAAGACTTTCTCTGCAGGTGACTTTTTCCTTCGTCTTTCCGAGAAAAGCGTGCATGCTTCGGTCGGCAAAATACTCGAGCGCCGTGCCGAAGAGAATGACGGCGTCTCCGATAAGGGACAGCGCGTTCATCTCATGCTCTGCCGTCTCGAAGATCGGGAGCATTCCCGCAAAGACGACGAGAGTCGGGACCATGTGTATTCCGGTGAAGTTGATGAACTGCCAGAGGAAGGGGCCGTTTTCGTCCCTGAATTTGCGGTATCTCCAGTCCTCGTACGAGAAATCCGTAAACGTTCCGATCCAGTTGACCGTCAGCCTCAGCGACCACAGATTGAAGACGCAGAGGAAGACGATCTGCCACGGAGAAGCCGCGCCTTTCTCGATGAACAGCATCACGGAGAACAGCATCGGCGTCAGCGACCAGTAAGGATCGTATACGCTTGAATTGCGGAAGATCACCGAGAAAACAAACGTGAATACCGTTGCCGCAATATCGAAAACGAAATACCGCAGAATGACGTTTGATATATAGAACGACGAAAAGAATCCTGCGGCGTACGCGCCGACGTAGATCGCGGCGATCACGGACAGTGCTTTTACTTTTTTCATGGCGTCACCCGACCGCGTTCATCTGAACGAGATCTTGTTCTTGCCTTTTTTCAGCTTAACCGTGACCGTGTTGTCTGCGGAAGCATACGAGACGGTATCGTCTCCCGTTACGACCTCTGCCGACGTAAAGCTGTCATGAAGCTTGAACTTGAGCTCTCCGTCAGAGGGCATCGTTATTTCGGCGTCAGTTTTTCCGTCGGCATATCTGTCCGCGCTAATCAGCACGCCGCCGCGCGAGCGGAGAGTCTTGAAGCCGATCTTTCTGCCCTTCCATGCGTCGGGAATGGCGGGGAAGAGCTCCGTTGCTTCCTGATGATCCTGCAGGAGCATTTCGTGGAGCGCATCGCTGAAGCAGTAGAGAGCTTCGAGCGTGAACGGGCGGTAATGCCATATGCAGTAGCCGTAGTTGTGATAGTCTCCGTTCAGGTGGAAGCCGTTGTCGGCAACGAATCCGTGTACGAAATCGGAGAGCTTTGCGTGAGCAGAGTTACCGATATACATCATGGCGTAGATCTGCGCCATCATGCCGAACGAGAAGCCCACCCAGAGTCCCGTGCCGTTCATTTCAAGGGTGTAAAGAGTGTCCTTGTACAGCTTCTTGTGCTCTTCCGTATCGTAGTTGATGAGGTGGAGCGGGTAGAGGCACATCAGATGTGAGAAGTGTCTGTGCGACTCGTTCACAGCCTCGCGGCTCGCGAGGGAAAGGCACTCGAT
>JAKSPW010000241.1 GCA_024404435.1 Clostridia bacterium
GGCTTTGACGCGGACAAGCTCGGCTTCGCCTCCGTTTGCCTCAGCTCCATCGACGGCGTCTCCGACAGAGACTTCGCCGTCGAGCTGATCGCCGACGTCTCGACGCTCATGATGCACCTCTCGCGCTTCTCCGAGGAGATAGTCCTCTGGACGAGCAGCGAGTTCGGCTACGTCGTGCTTTCGGACGAGTTCACGACGGGCTCGTCGATCATGCCGCAGAAGAAGAACTCCGACATGGCGGAGCTCGTGCGCGGCAAGACCGGCAGAGTCTACGGCGACCTTATCGCCCTTCTCACGACGCTCAAGGGACTCCCGCTCGCATACAACAAGGATATGCAGGAGGACAAGGAGAGCGTGTTCGACGCGTGCGACACGGCTGAGATGTGCCTCGACGTTTTCGTCGGCATGATCCGCACGATGAGCGTGAACACGGAGAACATGAAGAAGGCGGCGGGCGGCGGCTTCATCAACGCCACGGACCTCGCAGACTACCTTGTCGGACGCGGACTTCCGTTCAGAAGCGCATACAAGATTTCGGGGCAGATCGTTTCCTACTGCATCGCACAGGGAGAAGTCCTCGAGACGCTTCCGCTGGATGATTACAAAAAATTCTCCGATCTGTTCGACGAAGGCGTTTACGCCGCTGTCGACCTCGACGCGTGCGTCGCAAGGCGCGTGAGCGAGGGCGGCACCTCGGTCGGCTCGGTCGAGCGTCAGATAGAATACATCAGAAAGACCTTATGACAAAAGTTTTTATAGACGGCAGTGCGGGGACCACAGGTCTCCGCATGCGCGAGAGATTTGAAAAAAGAAGCGACGTCACTCTCATCACTCTCTCCGAAGAACTCAGGAAAGACGAAAACGCAAGGCGCGAGGCGCTGAACGCGGCGGATATCGCCTTCCTCTGCCTCCCCGACGACGCGGCACGGGAAGCCGTACGAATGACGGGAGACGGCACGGTGATTATCGACACCTCCACCGCGCACAGAACTGCGGACGGCTGGGCGTACGGCTTCGCGGAGCTGTCGGAAGGGCACAGAGAGGCGATCGGGACCTCGAAACGGATAGCGAATCCCGGCTGTCACGCGAGCGGCTTCATCGCTTCCGTCTATCCGCTCGTGAAACACGGCATCGTCCCGCATAACGCGGCACTGACCGCGTATTCGCTGACGGGTTACAGCGGCGGCGGCAAGAAGCTGATACGAGGACGCAGAGCGCGACGTGCGGCACGAAAGTCACCGCATCTACGGCACGAACCTCACGCACAAGCACCTGCCCGAGATGATGAAGGTCTGCTCACTTGAAAAGGCTCCCGTCTTCTCACCGATCCTCGGCGACTTTTACGCGGGGATGGCGACGACGGTCATGCTTCCGGACGTTTCCGCCGCAACGGTGTACGAATGTCTCGAAAAACACTACGAGGCCTCGGCGCTCGTGAGCGTCGCTCCCCTCGGCGGGGACGAGAGCGTCATCTACGCTTCGACGTATGCGGGGCGCGACTCGATGAGACTCATCGTCTGCGGAAACGAAAAAATGGCGACTGTCACCTCGCTTTTCGACAACCTCGGCAAGGGCGCGTCGGGAGCGGCGATACAGAACATGAATATTTCTCTGGGCGTGCCCGAAACGCTCGGACTTGATCTTTGAGGTAAACTGAAATGAACGTAATAAAAGGCGGCGTCACGGCAGCGAAGGGCTTCACGGCCTCCGGCATCCACTGCGGCATCAGAAAAAGTCACACCAAAAAGGACCTCGCGCTGATCCTCAGCGAGACCGAGGCTAACGCGGCGCCGGTCTAT
>JAKSPW010000242.1 GCA_024404435.1 Clostridia bacterium
CAGAGCGCAGGTCGCAACGATCCTCATGAGATACTGCAAGCTCATGGGAGTCTGAAGCGCATAAATAAAAAAAGACCTGAATAAGGATTTCCTTATTCAGGTCTTTTTGTGTCTGACTCAATCAAGGTTCGCGCTGCCGCCGTCGGAAAGGGTCTTCGCGACCTTTTTCCCGTCGACGTCCTGGATCGTCTTGCCTTCGTTCACGGCGAGATATGCGCCGACGCCTGCCGCCTCACCGATCTGGTTGAGGTTCGTCATGACTCTGAGCGCGCCGAACGAGGGCTCGTCTGCGTTCATCATTCTGCCCGCAGCGATGAAGTTCGTGTATTTTTCGCCGACAAGCGTGCGGAACGGGAGCGAGTAGTACGTCGGGATCGGGAGCGAGAGGTCGATGCCTTTTTCTTTTCTCCACGAGCCGTGCGTGATGTTGCCGTTCGTGTCCTCGAAGGTGTAGTTGCCGTCGAAGCCCATGAAGGTGACACCCGCTTCCTTGTCATGGATGTCGATGTTGTACGTTCCGTTGCAGATGTTGTCCTCGTATCTCTTACCGAGAAGAAGATCGAGATAATTTGCCTGATATTTGGTCTTGTAGTGATACGAGTCGCGCACGCCGATCACGGAGCAGTCGCCGATGATCGAGAACTTCGCGTCTTTCCCGCCGTGGCGTCTCAGAATGTCAAGCGTGATGAAAGCCTTCTCGCGTCCGTTGAATTCTGCGTCGGTCAGCTGATCCGCCTCGCCGCAGAAGCGGCCGAACGTGTGCGTCGTGGCGTTGAATCTCGCGCCGACTCCGCCGGGAAGATAGATGCCCCAGCCGAAGTCGTGCTCCATGCCGTACTCGTCGCAGTAGTCGTTTGCGAGCTTCGTGATCACGTCGGAGTTGAAGCCCGGATACTTCTCGTACAGAGGCTCGACGTCGCCGTTCGTGAGGAAGGTGTATGACGGAGGCTGTACGTTGTCGTTGACGTATCTTTCGATCCCGAGGTCGCGGCACACGTCGCCGTCGCCCGTCGCGTCGACGAAGAACTTCGCTCTGATCGCGCTTCTGCCGTTCTTGTTTTCAACGAAGACGCAGTCGATGGTGTCGTCGTCCTTCAGCGAGACGCCGGTGTACATCGTGTGGAAGTAAACGTCTATGTTTTCGGCTCTGACGAGTTTGTCGAGAGCGTACTTCATCGACATCGGGTTGAAGTAGAAGACCTTGTCCTCTCTCTGCCACTTGTCCTCACCGGGGATGAGGTCGAGCACCTCTTCCGTAAGGCCGGCAACGATCTGCTTTTTGAAGGTCGTGTCGAGCAGCGGATGCCATACAGCCACGAAAGCGTTCGTGGCAACGCCGCCGAAGCAGTTGGAAAGCTCGACGAGGGCGACCTTGAGGCCGAGACGGGCCGCGCGGATCGCGGCGAATGCGCCCGTGCAGGAGCCGCCGAGCACGCAGAGGTCAACGTCGTTTATAATCGGTATTTTTTTCTCGGGTTCCGTAATATACATTTTTTCACTCCGAAAGTAAAAATTTATCGCTAAAAGCTGACACGTAAATTTTATCACATTTATTCTCAATGGTCAATACGTTTGCCGCGTAAAAACAACTTTTCGGCACAAATCCGTCAGACATCCGCACCGGCATGGTCCGGAAGACTTTACGGATTTAAGTCAAAGCCTGCATAAGCGTAGTATGCAGTTCATAGTATTAGGTATGTTTGCGCTTTGAGTGAGGCTTCTCTTACCTAAAGGAGAAAAAAAAGCACCCTTTGGGT
>JAKSPW010000243.1 GCA_024404435.1 Clostridia bacterium
ATCGGGTTGACTTTTGAGAGAAGATACAGTACAATTACAAAAAACCTCACTTGGAGAACATCATGAAAAAAATCGTATCGCTTCTTATCGTCATGCTGATGCTCGTGACACTTGCGTCGTCTCTTGCCGTCTCGGCGGGAGCCGCAGACGTTTTCTCGTTCTGGGACGTGCCGAAGGACAGATGGAGCCGTGACGTGGTCGCTTACGCGTGGAGACGTGGCTACATGAACGGCGTCGCCGACAAGTACTTCGATCCCGCGGGCTCCATGACGCGCGCCATGACCGTGACGGTGCTCTACCGCATCGAGGGCAGCCCCGAGGTCTCCGAAACCGCCCGTTTTTCCGACGTGAAGAGCGGCGCATGGTACGCGGACGCAGTCTCGTGGGCAGAGAAAAACGGCATCGTGAACGGTGTCTCGGAAACGAAATTCGCGCCGAATGCCAAGGTCACACGCGAACAGCTCGTGGCGATTTTGTACAGATTTGCCTCCAACCGCGGAGATGACGTCGGCACAAAGGGCGACCTTTCCGTGTTCAAAGACAATAAAAAAGTCAGCTCGTACGCCCGCGACGCTTTTGCGTGGGCGGTCGGCACGGGACTCGTGAACGGTATCACCGCCGACACGGTCGCTCCTCGCGGCAACGCGACGCGCGAGCAGTTCGCGGCGATCCTATATAGATTCGACACGGCGGGCTCGGACGGAAAGGTCTGCGTGCTTCACGACAACGGATACGAGCTGTCCTTCGAGGGCGAATTCGGCGGCGACGAGCTTGATCTCACGAAGTGGGAGCGCTGCCCCGAGTGGATCCGCGCCGACATCGGCGGCAGATGGGAAGACGACATGGTCGAGGTGAAGGACGGCAAGCTCATCCTGAACGCGGGCATCGTCGACGGCGAGCTTGTCAGCGGAGCGGTACGTACAAAGGGCCTTTTCGAGCAGAACCGCGGATATTTCGAAGCTCGCATGAAGTTTCAGAGTGCGCCCGGATTCTGGGGAGCTTTCTGGATGGTCGGACCGATGGCGGACAACGACAACGGGCCGATAGACGGATGTGAGATCGACATCGTCGAGAGCTTCGACGTCGTAAACCATACGATAAACCACGCCGTTCACTGGGACGGATATCTCGAGAATCACGATCAGGTATCTATGGGGCGTTCAAATCCCGAATATTACGAGGGCTTCCACATCTACGCGGTCGCGTGGACGGACACCGAGTGTGACTTCTATATCGACGGGAAATACAGCTGGCGCACGACCAAGCCGTGCATCTGCGAGGTACCGCTTTACATGAAGCTCACGACCGAGTTCGGCTCGTGGGGAGGAGTGGTCGACGAAAGTCTGCTCCCCGACTGCGTCGAGGTCGAATACGTCCGAGCGTACAGACTTGCAAACTGAATAAAAAAGCACCGCAAGGTGCTTTTTTAGTTATATCCGCCTGCGGCGGGCTATTGAGTTATATCCGCCTGCGGCGGGTTATATTGCGCTTCGCGCAGTTATATTCCGCTTCGCGGAGTGATATTTGCCGCTTCGCGGCAAGTTTATTCAAGTATCCTTATCACGCTTTCGACGCCGCCTACGTTTTCAAGCGCCGAGTCGAGCTCCCGCTTCGTCGCGTTTCCGCAGATGATCTCAACCGTTCCCGCGGGTGAGCCTTCTATCGTGAATGCGAAGTCGAAAAGATTTGCGAATGC
>JAKSPW010000244.1 GCA_024404435.1 Clostridia bacterium
GCTCAATGCTCAATGCTCAATGCTCAATGCTGAAAACTCTCTTGCAAAAACGCGCGAAATGCTATATAATTCTATTTAACAAGAAAATTCCGTGAAAGGCACGAACCATGATATACTTCAACAAAGACAAACTGCGCGACAGGATACTCGCCTGCTGGATCGGCAAGAACATCGGCGGCACGATGGGAGCTCCCTTTGAGGGCAAGCAGAACGTCAACGACATCGACGGCTTCACCACTCCTCCCGGAGAAGCCCTTCCCAACGACGACCTCGATCTGCAGCTCGTCTGGCTCAAAGCCATGTACGACGTGGGCCCCGATGCTCTGAACTCAAAGGTGCTCGGCGAGTACTGGAGAGAGTGCGTCGGCCCGCAGTGGAACGAATACGGCGTGTGCAAGGGCAACCTGAGCGGCGGGATCATCCCTCCCATGTCGGGTGAGCTCAATAACGGCGCGTGGAAACACTCCAACGGCGCGTGGATCCGCACCGAGGTGTGGGCGTGCACCAACCCCGGCTGCGTTGAAAAGGCGATAAGGCTCGCCTTCGAGGACGCGTCCGTCGACCACGGCTTCGGAGAGGGCTCGTACGCCGCGATCTTCGTCGCCGCAATGGAGAGCGCCGCTTTTCTGATCGACGACGTGAACGCGCTCATCGACATAGGACTATCGAAGATCCCCGAGGACTGCCTCGTTTCAAAGCTCGTCCGCCTCGTGAAAAAGGCATACTCGGACGGACTTGACTGGAAGAGCGCGAGAGAGCTCGTCGTGGAGAACAACACTCTCGGCTGGTTTCAGGCACCGAACAACATCGCCTTCGCCGTCATCGGACTCCTCTGGGGCGGGTGCGACTTCAAGAAGTCCATGATCATCGCCGTCGACTGCGGTGACGACACCGACTGCACCGCGGCGACCGTCGGCGCTCTGCTCGGCATCATGCACGGCACGGCGGGCATCCCCGACGACTGGAGAGGATACATCGGCGACGGCATCAAGACCGTTGCCGTCATCAGAGGCAACAGCCTGTGGCCGAAAACCTGCACGGAGCTGACGGACAGCGTCATGAACATGATCCCCGCCGCCGTCAGATGCGGCTTCGAGCAGTCCTTCTGCGGAGGCGATCACGTCGTGATCTGGGACGGAGAGGACGACTTCGGCGAAGTCGACGTGAAAAAATTCTACGGAGACGGTTTCGTGAAGCGCACGTTCTGCCGCTCGCCCTATTCGTTCACGACGGAGGGCACGTTCTTCTCCGTCCTCACCGAGTTTGAGCGCGAGCCGCAGCTCACGGCGGGAGAGCAGATGAAAATAAAAATCTCTCTCGTTCCGAACGGGAACTGCATCTCGCACAGGCACTACTCGCTGAGATGGTACCTGCCGGACGGATGGACGGTCGACGGCAAAAAGAGCCTCTTTTTGTGCGCTCCCGCGTACCCGCGCACGGAAAACGACACCGTCACGGTGACGCTCACCGCGGGCGAGACCGCAGAGGCGCAGAACAGACTCGTGCTCGAGGTCGCCTGCGAGGGCTGCCCGCTGCCGGTCTGCGTCCCGATCATGATACTCGGATAAGAAAAAAGAAGCCGCGAGGCTTCTTTTTTGAGCCTTAAGCCTTAAGCCTTAAGCCTTAAGCTTTTATATTGTTCACTTTTGCCGCAGGCAAAAGTGTTCCG
>JAKSPW010000245.1 GCA_024404435.1 Clostridia bacterium
GCCGCGCACGTCCGTGAGCACCTCGGCGTCTTCCGCGTCGGGTGCTTCGGGATCTGCGTCTATCAGACCGAATACACGTTCAGCCGCCGCAAACGCGCTCTGCAGCTCGGCTATGATGTTTGCGACCTCGTTGATCGGACCCGAGAACTTTCTCGAATACTGAACAAAGCTCGAAAGGTCTCCGAGACGGATGCCGCCGCCGAGGAAGAGCAGGGAACCGAACACGCACACGAGAGTGAGCGAGATGTTGTTGATGAAATTGACGCACGGACCGGTGATCGTTCCGTTTGCCTCTGCCTCGGTGTAAGCGTCGACTGCGGACTGATTCTTTTCGTCGAAGCGTCCAAGCACCGCTTCCTCTCTGCCGTACGCGCGGATCGTTTTCTGACCGGAGAGCATCTCCTCGACGAAGCCGTTGAGCTCGCCGAGCTTCGCGCTTCTACGGCGGAACATCGGACGGACTCTTCCTGCGAGCCATCTCGTGAAGAAGACCGTCGCGGGAACTGTCACGACGAAGATGAGAAGCAGCTTCGGCGCGATCGACAGCATCATGAAGAGGGCAACGGTGACCGTCACAGCACTCTGTATGATCTGCAAGAGGTCAGACGACAGCGACTGGTTGACGGTGTCGACGTCGTAAGTCACGACGCTGATGATATTGCCCGTCTGATATCTGTCGAAGAAGCTGACGGGCATCGCTGAGAGGCTTTCGAAGATGTCGTGCCTCATCTGACGCGCGATCTTTTTCGACATTCTGATCATGATCGCGCTGAGAAGATACGTGAATATCGCCGAAACGACGTAGCAGATTATCATGAGCTCGGCGAGGCGGAATACGGTGTCGAAGTCGACCTTTCCTTTGCCGAGATCGATGGCGTTTATCGCTTCACCGGAGAGCTTCGGCCCGTACAGAGCGAGCAGATTGCCCGCGACCGACAGGAAGAGCGCGAGTACGATGAGCAGACGGTTTTTGCCGAGATAATCCCACAGACGCTTCAGTATCATTCCTTTTGTCTGCTTTTTGTCGGAAAAGCTTTGCCTTTCAAGGTCGGAATGCACACGCTTTTCCGCATTGAGATCACGTCTTGCCATCACGAACACCTCCCTTCGCCCATCTGGGAGGCGGCTATCACGCCGTAGGCCTCGCAGGAGTTCAAAAGCTCTGTGTGAGTACCGTAGCCGATCGGTTTGCCGTCGGAGAGCACGAGGATATGCGTGCAGCCCGCGATCGAGCTGACTCTCTGCGCTATCTGAACGGTGGTCGTGCCGCTGTGGTGAGCCTTCAGAGCCTTGCGGAGCGCGGCATCCGTGCTGTAATCGAGCGCGGACGACGCGTCGTCGAGAAGCAGGATCTCGGGGTCGCCCGCAAGCGCACGCGCGATGAGAAGACGCTGCTTCTGACCTCCCGAGAGGTTGTTGCCTCTGACCGAAACGGCATATTCCATGCCGTCTTCTTTCTTTTCGATGAACTCCGCCGCCTGCGCGTCTTCGGCAGCCATCGAAAGCTCCGGTGAGCCGATCTTGCGGAAGAATCCTATGTTGTCGGCGATCGTGCCCTCCATCATAAAATCGTTCTGGAAGACAGTGCCGAACTTTGCACGAAGCTCATCGTGAGGGATCGATTTTATATTCCTTCCGTCGATGAGGATCTCGCCCTCGTCGACG
>JAKSPW010000246.1 GCA_024404435.1 Clostridia bacterium
TTTACAGTGGCGAAGCGGACGACGACTACGTCGTTGCGCTGACGCTGAAATTCTGTGAATTCGGAGTCCATCACGTCACGGTGGGCGGCGTGAGACCCGACGGCACGGATGCTACAAACGATATTTCATACCTTATGCTCCAGACGCTCCGCACGATGCACGAGATCCATCCGAGAATGTCGATAAGAGTCCACGACGGCACACCGCGTGAGCTTGTTGACCTCGCCGTTCTGATGTGGAGCGAGGGAATGAGCGATCCGACGCTCGCCGGAGACGACACGGTCATCTCGGGGCTCACCGGGCTCGGCGTCAGCCTCGAGGACGCGAGGGACTACTCGATCCTCGGCTGTCAGGAGGTCGAAGTGCCCGGCAAGAGCAACTTCGGCTGCGAGGACGGAAGCATCAACCTTGCAAAAATTCTTGAATATACTCTGAATCACGGACGCGACCGCTTCACGGGCGTGAAGGTCGGACTTGACCTCGGCGGCACGGAGGACTACGATACCTTCGACAAGCTGTGGGACGCGTTCTCGGAAGAGGTCAGATATTTCACGGGGCTCTTTACGGAGCTCTGCAACCTCGGTGCGGAGATCCGCGCGGCGAACGTCGCCAAGCTCGTGAAATCCCCGATGACGGATGCCTGCATCGAAAGAGGGCTGAACCTCGACGCGGGCGGTGCCGTATACAATTACGGTGTCGTCGAGACCGCCGGTCACGCGGCAGTCGCGGACTCACTCTATGCCATGAGAGAGCTCGTCTACGACGAGAAGAAGATCTCGCTATCCGAGCTTGAAGCGGCTCTCGCCTCCGACTTTGAAGGTCACGAGGACACGAGACGGCTCCTCCTCGGTGCGCCGAAGTTCGGCAACAACGACGAAGGCAGCGACGCGATGGCGGCATTTGTCCTGAACTTCTTCTGGGACGAGATCGCAAAATACAAATCCGGCAGAGGCGACGTTTATTCGGGAGCCTGCGCTTTGCTCGAGGGCGGCATCTCATACGGCAGACGGACCTGGGCTCTGCCCGACGGAAGACACACAGGTGAGCCGCTCGGAAACACGATCGGTCCGCGCACCGGCTCCGACAAAAACGGACTTACCGCGATGCTCTCGTCCGTTGCAAAGCTTCCTCTGAAAAAAGGAGTCGGCGGCACCACCTGCAACGTGCTCGTCCCGACGAGCGAGACCGAGACCGAAGAGCAGAGAGCAAACATCGCGTCTCTTATGAGGACCTTCCTCAAAATGGGCGGTCAGCTCGCGCAGATGACGACGGCGACGAAGGAAGATATGCTCGACGCGCAGCTTCATCCCGAGCGTCACGAGGATCTGCTTGTCCGCGTCGGAGGTTACAGCGCGAAGTTCAACTGCCTCGGCTGCGACCTGCAGAATGAGATCATCGCAAGATACGCATAAAAAGGGGATGTTAAAAAAGTGCAGACCGAAAAAAGCGAAAAGAGAGATCAAAAGCAACGCCACGACCTGCATTTCCTAAAAAACAGATGAAGAAAACCGGCGGATTTCTACGAACTGATAATATTTCGCT
>JAKSPW010000247.1 GCA_024404435.1 Clostridia bacterium
CACTGGCGGGCTCGGCAGACTGTCTCTTGCGCTCGCGGGATACGACGTCTGCCACAACGCCGACGAGGTAATAAAGACATTTGCATATAATGCGGAGCGGGACCTTGAGAACACACCCGATTCGGTCTTCTGCGCGCACGGTGCGGGGTTCGTCGTCAAATGGAACGACGTGAAAAACTATATGCACCTCGAAAGCTGTTTCTCAAAGAAAAGCACACTTCCCTACGCGCACCGGCATATAACGATAGACGAAAAAGAGCTTGAGGCGATCATGCTGCGCGAGTTCGGCCCGGTCAGGAGCAATGTTCTCTACCGTACGACCGCCACCCGTGAGAAAACGGTCGTGAGCGCGTCGCCCGGCACCGTCAGAACGAGCTGCCTCATCGTGGACGGGTACAACGTCATCTTCGCGTGGGACTCGCTGAAGGAGCTCGCCGAGGACGGCCTCGAGGGCGCGCGTGAGAGGCTCTGCCACATCCTCTCGAACTACGCGCACTTCACCGGCTGCCGCGTAGTCTGCGTCTTCGACGGCTACAAGGTCGCGGGAAATCAGGGCGAAAAGTTTGATTTTCACTGCATCGACGTCGTTTTCACGAAGGAGCGCGAGACGGGAGACAACTATATCGAGCGGCTCATCTCCGAGATCGGCAGGAACGAGCAGGTCAGAGTCGTCACGTCGGACTCGATGATCCAGCTTTCCGCCGTCAGAACGGGAGTTTTCAGAATGTCGAGTGCAGAGTTTGAGAGCGAGATCGACAGAGTCGATGCCGAGATAGCTGAATTGATCGAAAAAAAGAAAGAGTAGATAATGTACGAAACGATTCTTGACGATACGCTGAAAATACTGAAAGAATTGCCGACACCGGTGCCGGAGACCGGTGAGATAGCCGGTATTGTCGACGAGTACACCGTCGACGAAACACCGATGTTCGCCGGAGACGATCTTCATTTTCCGATGGGATCGTCATTTCTCACACTTGGTGTTGCGGGAGTTGCCGCAAAAGCTTCGTCAAATGCCGAAAACGTGTCGGACGCGGTAAAAAAAGAGCTCCTTAAAGATATAAGCGTCGTTTATACGGAGCTGTCCCGCTATTTTTTACGCTATGCCGAGACGGTGTACCGTGCCGCAGACGGCGACGAAAGGCTCTCCCGCATCGCACGGCGGCTTGAATTTCTGTCGGGAAACGCACCTGTTCACTTCGACGAGGCGCTTCAGCTTTATTCCCTGATGTGGAAGACCCGCTGTCTGTTCATACCCGGCGGCGACATCGGCAGACTTGACGTTCATCTTCAGCCGTTCTTCGAGCGCGATATTGCGTCGGGATATACGGATGAGGACACAGTCCTCTCCCTGCTCTGCCGTTTTTGGGAACTTCTGAACCTCAACTGCAGCGGAGACACTCTCACGAACGTGATGGTCGGCGGCAGGACCGCCGACGGAACGGATGCGTCAGGCAGGCTGGCGTGTCTCATGCTCCGCGCAACGAAGTTCACTCACGGCACGGAGCCGCCCATAACCGT
>JAKSPW010000248.1 GCA_024404435.1 Clostridia bacterium
CATATTTCGCTTTTTTCTACCGCCGTTTTCGCCCCCTGCCGTACCTTTGTACGGCTACGTGGGCGAAGAACGACGATTCTGCATCTTTTTTCCCTATCTCCTTTCAGTCTTACGTCTTATGCGTATGACGTTCTTCGGACAAAAGTGCGCAAACTGCTGCGAAAAAGTAGAGGAACAGTCTAAATAATAATTGTATAATAAAATCGGAAGCAACAAATCAAACGAAAGGTAATATAAAAATGAAAAAAATCATTTCCATTGTTATCATCGCAGTAATGCTCGTCGCGAGCCTCGCGATCACCGCAAGTGCCGACACGTATAACCCCGGTCTGCACTGTGACACGGTCATTTATCTCAAGAAGGCCGATCCCGCAAACGTCATCAAGGACGGTATCATCGGCGACGGCGAATATGAAAGACTCGAGATCGACACGGATCTTGAGACGTCCACGCTCAACATCAACTTCGGTAATCCTCTCGTTTACGAATACGCAGAGGCTCTCCTCCCCACGATGCAGTACTTCTTCTCGTGGGACGAGGTTCACGGCTTCAACTTCGCAGTCAGATGGAAACCGACACATCCCGTTCAGATCCTCGACAAGGCTGACTCCTATCCGAGAGACCGCTTCATGAGCAACGCGGCCGTCAGCTTCTCGACGGATACCTCCCGCATCCAGGGCAGAGACGACACCTTCTTCTACTACTCGATGGCAAGACGCACCGATGACGGCAGATACCTCTTCGCTGACTACGGCCAGCTCGGTGCCAAGGGCGCGTACACACCTCAGGAAGGCGAATACAACATCACCTACGAAGCAGACGGATACATCACCTGCGAGTGGTCCATCCCGCTTGACAACCTTCTCACCTCCGTTTACGACGGCGCGGAGATCTACTTCAGCGTCGTCGCCGGAAGCGGCACGGGTACTCCCGACATGGACAACAGCGAAGACGGCATCCTGAAGGAATTCTACAACATCTCCCTCGGCGACTACGGCTTCGGCACGAAGAGAGACAAGACCTCCTCCAACGTAACGGGTATCATCACAAGTGAGGCTCTTACCTCCGGAAGCGACAACACGGGCGACACGACTCCCGACACGACACCCGGAACGACTCCGAGCACCGACAATCCCGGCACAGAGCCCGGAAAGAACACGGATCCCGTTGACACCGCCAACCCCGGTACTGATCCCGTTGACACGGACAATCCCGGTACCGATCCCGTGGACCCGGCAGATCCCGAGAATCCGTCGAGCCCGACGAATCCGTCGAATCCGACGAACCCCGGAAAGGCTCCGAGCACGGCTGACCCGATCATTATAGCGGCTATCGCATCCGCCGTTTCCGCGTGCGGCTACATGATCTCCAAGAAGCACAGATAAACCGAATATAAAACAAAAAAGACGCTCACGCGTCTTTTTTGTTTGCCGTTTCCTTAATGATCTTCGTCACCTGCGCTGCCGCGAGGTCGAT
The DNA here is from genome assembly GCA_024404435.1 of Clostridia bacterium. Taxonomy (GTDB): domain Bacteria; phylum Bacillota; class Clostridia; order Oscillospirales; family CAG-272; genus RUG11130. The sequence continues at coordinate 1,477 of JAKSPW010000248.1, forward strand.
GCCTTCATCTGAGAGGTGGATGAGGTCGTCGCAGATATATC
>JAKSPW010000025.1 GCA_024404435.1 Clostridia bacterium
TCGACCATATCGAACGAAAGCGCCGTGACGGCGCCGCTGTTCTTGCATACGGGCAGATCGAGCCTGCTCAGCGGAATGCCCATCACCGGGCCGCCGAAAAGCACCCTCCCCGGCGGGAGCTCCGTCTTGAAGCCGCCGCAGGCACCGATGAGGATGGAGCCGAGCGCAAGACGAGGCGCGTCGGGACCGGCCTCGCTCACAACGAACGCCGCCACCGTGAAGAATACTCCGACGACAGCCGTGACGCTCGACGCGAGTCCGTCGATACCGTCGGTGAGGTTGACGCTGTTGAGCATTCCGCAGATGATGACGAGAGAGATGACGTAATAGAAGAATCCAAGTTCAAGGTCATAGCCCGTAAACGGGATACGCATCGACGTTCCCGGCTTCAGAACGAGTGCCATGCCGAGAAGATAGAGGGATGCGGCTATCAGCTGAAGCAGGAATTTCTGCGGAGCGGTCAAGCCTTCGTTCCTCTTGTTGCGGAGCTTCGCGGCGTCGTCTATCATGCCGATAAGTCCGCCCGCAAGTCCGAGAGCAAGCGTGAAGATCAGAGGAAGCGCGGCTCTGTATCCGTCGGAGAGCCACAGATAAACGGAGCAGCCAATGCCGGATACGAGGGATGCCGCGATGAAGGCAAGTCCGCCCATCGTGGGCGTTCCTTCCTTGCTCTTGTGCCAGCGCGGGCCGATGTCGAGGATCTTCTGTCCCATTTTGCGGCTCTTCAGCGCGGGGATGAGTTTTCTTGAGATGAGCACCGTCAGGACGAAGGTCACGACGAGCGACAGCACGAACATTATTTTGTAATCCATCTTTTCCCTCTGTCAGCCGTTATTTGACGGCTGTTTCATTTTTGTGATCTTTTTTTTGAGGCATTCTATTACCCGCTCGGCGTGGACTCCGCGGCTCGCCTTTACGAGAAGGACGTCACCCGGAAGCGCCGCATCGCAGATCATATCGGCTATCGTCTGCGGGTCGCGTGTGTCGAGGCAGACGAAGACGTTTTCGGCACGGATACCCTTCTTTATTGCCGCCTCCGCGACGACGTCGCTCATCAGTCCGTAGCAGAAGAGCTTTGCAACGTTCGCCTGCGCGGCGTACTGTCCTATCTGATCGTGCAGGAGACGCGAATAGTCTCCGAGCTCGAGCATGTCTCCGATAAGTGCGATCGGTCTCTTGTTTCTCTTTGCGGCAGTTCCGACGAGAACGTCGATCGCCGCTCTCATTGACTCGGGGCTCGCGTTGTAGCAGTCGTCGATGACCGTGAGGCTTCCAACGTCGTATATCCTCTGCCTCATCGCCTCTCCCTCGAATGAGAGAAGTCCGCGGCGGATATCTTCCTCCTGCAGTCCGAGCATCGTGCCGACGGCGTACGCGGTCAGCGCGTTATATACGTTGTGACGGCCGATTATCGGTATCTCGACGTTCGTGATCGCCTTGTTGTCGCAGATCATGTCGAACGTGATGCCGTCGTCTCCCTGCCTGATATTCATCGCTCTGTAATCGCCGACTCTGTTCTTGATGCTCATGAGACGGACGTCAAACGGAAGCTCATCCACCTTCTCGAGGAGAAGCGGCTCGTCGGCGTTAAGAAGAATGATGCCCGTTTCCCTGTTGAGTCCCGCCGTGATCTCGAGCTTGGCGAGGCAGATATTTTCTCTCGTGCCGAGGCTCGCGAGATGCGAGGTGCCGATGTTCGTGATGACGGCGATATCCGGCTTCACGAGGTGGGACATGTACTCGATCTCTCCGAGGTTGCTCATGCCGAGCTCGATGACGGAGACCTTGTCGTCCGGCTCAAGCTCAAAGAGCGTCATCGGAAGTCCGAGCTCGTTGTTATGGTTGCCCTTCGTCTTGTGCGTCTTGTAAACCGAGGACGCGACGGCGTACACGAAGCCCTTGGTCGTGGTCTTGCCGACGCTTCCCGTGATGGCGACGAATTTGGCAGTGGAAAAATCTCTGTAAAATCCCGACAGAGTACCGAGAGCCTTTACCACGTCGGCAACGACGACGGCGCACCAGTCGCCCGCGGCGTCCGTGTCCGGTACGCGGGTCGTCAGAACGCAGACCGCTCCGAGGGAGAGAGCGTCCGGAATAAAGTCCGCTCCGTCGACTCTTTCGCCCTTTATGGCGCAGAACATCGCTCCGGGTGTTACCTCGGAGGACGATGTGGAAACGGAAGTCACCTTTTCGTTCCCGTCGGCTTTTCCTATTTTGTAAAGCTCGCCGCCGACCGCATCCGCGATCTCGCGGGGCGTGAAAGTTCTCAGTTTAAGTTGCGCATTCATCAGTAAAACCTTTCGCTGTCTTTATCTTTCTTTGTTTTTTCTCTTTTCGAAGGCGGAGCGCACGGTCTGCGCTTCGTCAAACGGTTTTTTTCCGTCGCGGGTGATCTCGTATTTCTCGTGGCCTTTCCCCGCAAGGAGCAGCACGTCACCCGCTTCTGCCGTCATGACGGCGTACTCTATCGCCTCTCTGCGGTCTCTTATGACGCAGTGCGGCTTTTCCTTATCGATGCCCGAGACGATTTCCGTTATGATCGCGTCGGCGTCCTCGCTTCGGCTGTTATCGGAAGTCACGATCACGAGATCCGCAAGCGCACTTGCCACGGCTCCCATTTTTCTTCTCTTCGATCTGTCGCGGTCTCCGCCGCAGCCGAAAAGGAGCGTTATCTTCTGTCCGGGCTCTCTCATTTCCCTCACCGTGCGGAGCAGATTTTCAAGGGCGTCCGGAGTGTGTGCGTAATCAATGAATACCGTGAACGGTGCGCCGAGCGGAACCGCTTCGAGTCTGCCGTCTACTCCCGTGAGAGATGCGATACCGTCGCGGGCATGCTCTGCCCCGACTCCGGCAGCAAGCGCTGCGGTGATCGCCGCGAGAGAATTGTATACCGTAAAATTTCCGGGGATCTTTGAGCGTACAGTGAAAACGGCGTCCTTTGAGAAGCAGATATATTCGACTCCGGCGACCCCGTGCCTGATGATGCGGAGAGCGGTCACGTCCGCCGGCGGGCGCGTGCGGTTTTCCGCATTTGCAGAATATGTGATGGCTTCCTTATTTGGGTATAGCTCGGGTATCCCCGACATATACGCGTCATCCGCGTTCACTACAAGGACTTTTGCTTTTTCGGCAAGTGACGATTTTGCTCTGAAATAATTCTCCATCGTGCCGTGGTAGTCAAGATGTTCCTCGGAAAGGTTGGTAAACACCGCGACGTCGGGAGTTATCGGATCGGTTTTGTGTAGGGAGAGCGCGTGGGACGACGCCTCAAAGACGAGCACGTCGGCTCCCGCCTGCTTCATCGCGAATGCGGTACCGTACAGATACTCCGGATCGGGTGTCGTCATGGCTCCCGCGGCATCGGAGACCGATGAACCGCCGAAGGTACCGATCACTCTTCCGCCGACCTCGGCGCGTACCGTCGTGATCATTCCGACGCGGTGTCCCGCTTTCTCGAAGATGCTCTTCAGCATGAAGACGGTGGACGTCTTCCCGTTCGTGCCGGTGACCGCCACGACCTTCATGTTTTTCGTCGGATGGCCGTACCAGTTGTCCCAGACGTACGCCTCCGCTACCCGCGTATCGGGAACGAGAACGTACGGAAAGCCCTCAGGGACCGAGTCCCGTCGGCTGACAAGTGCTGCCGCGGCACCGTTTTTTACGGCGTCGGAAATAAAATCGTGTCCGTCGTGATGCGTGCCGTCGATCGCGATGAAAAGTCCGTTTTTCAGAATGCTTCTCGAGTCGGAAGAAATCTGACTCACGTTCATCGACGGGTCGGCGCGGAGTTCAAAATCATATAGGTTTTCAAGAAGATCCGACAGTCTCATCTGCCCCTCCGGAAGCTAAATATCTTTCAACTTCCGTGGGCGGCGAGCCCTCAGTCTCTCATGTCGAGGTATCTTGCTTCTATCTCAACAACGGTGCCGACTTCCACCATCGATCCCGCTGCAGGATACTGATTTATGACCGTTGCGGACGTTCCGTTTGACGAGCCCGTGATCCTGATGTTGAGTCCCGAACCTATTATCATGCTGTTTGCGGCGTCTGCCGACATGTTCATGACGTCGGGCACCGTCGTCATCTCCGGGATCACGTCTCCGCAATATATGAGGACTCTGCCGTTCTCAACGCGCAGCGTCGTTCCCTCTGCGGGGAACTGCGAGGTGATGACGTCGCCGTCTCCTATGATCTCGCACATTAGTCCGCGTTCCGCGAGATCGGCGTACGCTGCCGACGGCGAGCCGCCGACGTAATTCGGAATCGACACGTCAAGAGTTGCGAGGTCGCTCTCGGTGTACTGTCTTTCGACTCCGAGATACGGGAGCACCGAGTCGAGAAGTCTCGAAATGTACGGTGCCGCGACGACGCTTCCGTAAACCTGATCTATCATCGGCTCGTCAACCATGATTATTGCCGAAATCATCGGATCGAATGCAGGCGCGAACGCCGCGCACGAGCCGACTCGGAAGGATGCGACGCCGTTTTCGTCGAAGGTATCACGCTTCTCGGACGTACCGGTCTTCGCCGCGACCTTATAGCCCTTGACGTAAGCGTTCTTTGCGCCGCCGTCGTGGGAAACGCCGTCTTCGAGTACCTCCGCGATCTCGTCACAGACCTCGGTGCTGACGACCTGTCGCTTGATGTCCGTCTCAAAAGACTTCACGACGTTTCCGTCGGAGTCGAGGATCTCCTTTATCAGATGCGGAGTCTTGTAGTATCCGCCGCCCGCGACCGTGGTGATCGCCGTAAGCTGCTGTATCGGCGTCGTCTTGAACGTCTGACCGAAGGAATAGACCGCGAGCGAGACGTTTGTGAACGAATCGTAATCGTTATAGATGCCCGCCGTCTCTCCGGGGAGATCTATGCCCGTTCTCGACATATAGCCGAAGGCTTCGAAGTATTTGTAAAATCTTTCTTTTCCGACGAGAGCGGCGACCTGCATCAGAGTCGGGTTGCAGGACTGCTGAAGTCCGTATCTGAATGCAAGCGTTCCGTGACCGTTCGTGTCATGGCAGGAGATCGGTCTCGGCCATCCCTCGACCACGAGTCCGCCCGTGCAGGTGAACGGCGTGTCGAACGTGCAGACCTGCTCCTCGAGAGCCATTGCCGTCGTCATTATCTTGAAGGTCGAGCCGGGCTCGTAGGTCTCGGTTATCGCCTTGTTTTTCCACATGGTGAAGAGGAGCTCGCTGAACTTTTCGTCGTACTCCTCGGTCCCTTTTTCATACTGATCGAGTTTTGCCTGCGAATCCTCGTCGAGTGTGTACGGATCATTGAGATCGAACGTGGGATACGTTGCCATTGCGAGTATCCCGCCCGTTTCGACGTCCATCACGATACCGCAGACGCGGTTGCGCGCCTTGGAGTCGTAATAGGTCATTTTGAGCTGATTTTCAAGCTCCTTCTGTATGACCTGATCGATGGTCGTCACGAGAGTGTAGCCGTTCTCCTCCTCGACAAAAGTCTCGAATTCGAAGAACATATCGTTGTTTCTCGCGTCCTGCGCGAGAACGTATTTGCCGCTCTTGCCCTCGAGAAGATTATTGTACTCCTCCTCGAGTCCCGCTCTGCCGGCGCCGTCCGAGTTCGTGAATCCTATGACGTGAGCCGCCAGATCTCCGTAAGGGTAGTACCTCTTATACGAGGCTCTGTCGTAGATGAGATCGTTGAAGCCGTATTCCGCGATGAAATCCCTGATGCCGAGGTTAACTTCCTCCTCGACTTCCTTTTTCACGACCTCGTACTGCCTCTCCGTCTTGCCCATTCTCTCCATTATTTCGGAGTAATCGACCCCGAGAGTAGCGGAAAGATAGTGTGCGATGAATTCGTCGGCTCTGTCGCCTCTGTACGACGAAGTACCGTCGGGCGAGGTCCAGTCGTAGTATACGTCGTTGTCGGGATCGTCGTCGGAGTTCGCCTTGTCGTTCTTCTTGTTCATCTCGGCGACGTCCTTCGGAGAGATGATCACGTTGTACACCGTCTTGTTCGTGGCAAGCACGATGCCGTTCCTGTCGGTGATCTGTCCCCTCTGCGGGTTGATGTTCGTTTCAGTCGTGAGCTGACCTATGACCTGTGCCTCGTAATAGTCGTAATCCCTGAGCTGATACTTGGCAAGTCTTCCGACGATCACGACCGCTATAACAATAAAAAGGCAGAACGCAACGGCAAGCCTGCGGAACGTTTTTCTGTCTGTTCTGTTTTTAACCGTTCCCATGCCGTTACCTCCCGCCGGATCAGCCCGTACCCTTTTCCGATCATATTCATGTCGGACGCGAATTATTCTCTCTGAGAAAATCAAGGCGCACTGTTAAGTGCGCCGATTTAATCTTTCATCTGAAGTAGTCAAGAACGTCGTCGAACAAGTTCGAGAAGGATGAGAGAAGACCGCCCGATGATTCCGTCGGAAGCTCTTCGGCATCTATCACGATCCTGTCGCTCGTCGGTGTGGTGATGTACTTTCTCCTTACCGAATCCTCTCTGACCATCATGTATTTTTCGGTAGCCAGCTGTTCGATCATATTGACGTCGTTCTTCTGCTCAAGCTGCAGAGAAAGCTTTGACGCTTCATCTTCTACCGTCTTGATCTCGTCCTTGAGCTTCGAGAGCTCCGTGGTCGAGGACGAAAGCTCCGAGAAACTGAAGATCACTGCCATCAGCATCACGAAGACGATCAGGACCGTAAGAACGAAGGAAGAGGATATCTTCTGCTTTGCGACTTTGATCTCGCGGTGTCTGAGTGCTGCTTCCGCTTTTCTTTCTTCTTTTCTGAGCTTGGCTTTTTCCGCCTTGCGCTCTGCAGCGGCGGCTGCCTTCTGCCGGCGCTCGAGTTCTTTAACGTATGCTTTCTGTCTTGCGACGTAAATGCGGCGTCTTTCTTCTTCCGCTTCGCGTCTTGCAGCTGCTCTCTCTGCCGCGACTCTGCGGCGTTCGGCTTCTGCTCTCTTTGCAGCCTCATATGCGGGATCTCTGACGGGAGCCCCGTATCCTGCGGGACGCGAGACGTTCGTTTGTCTTGCTCCGCCGTTCATTCCGCAGCGGGGCATATTGCCGGGTCTTACGTTCTGATAGGTCATACCGGGCTCTCCTTTCCGCGCTGCAGCGCCGAATTATATTTCGAGTTTTTCGCAGACTCTGAGTTTCGCGCTCCTTGCGCGGGGATTTTCTTTTATCTCCTCGTCCGTGGGGACGATCGGCTTCTTTGAGAGAAGCTTTATCTTCGGCTTGTTGCCGCACACGCACACCGGAAATTCCGGCGGGCAGATGCATCCTCTGGCAAGAGACGCCATCGTCTGCTTCACGATCCTGTCCTCGAGCGAGTGGAAGGTGATGACCGCCGCCACACCGCCGGGGTTAAGTCGTTTTACCGCCTCTTCAACGGACGGTGCGATCACGTCGAGCTCGCGGTTGACCTCGATCCGTATCGCCTGAAACGTTCTTTTTGCGGGGTGCTGCGATTCTTTATGTCGGGCGGCAGCGGGTATCGCCCCCGCGATCACTTCGACAAGCTCGAGCGTCGTCTCTATCGGGTGCTCCGCGCGGCGTTTTACTATCGCCTGCGCTATTCTTGAGGCGAATTTTTCTTCGCCGTAATCTTCAATGATGCGCTTCAGATCCGCTTCGGAGTAGCCGTTCACGACCTCTCTCGCGTCGAGAGCAGCGTTGCGGTCCATCCTCATGTCGAGCGGCGCGTCCGCCATGTACGAGAAGCCTCTTGCGGCCTCGTCGAGCTGATACGACGAAACGCCGAGGTCCCACATGATGCCGTCGATCTTCTCTATCCCGAGAGAATCGAGCACGGCGCCGAGTGAGGAGAACTCCGCTTTGACAAGCGTGACCTTGTCCGCGTGATCCCTACGTCTTTCGCGGCAGGCGGCAAGAGCGTCGTCGCCGCGGTCAATCGATACGAGTCTCGATCCCTCGGGAAGCCTTTCGGCGATCCCGAGCGAGTGGCCTCCGCCTCCCGCCGTGCAGTCGACGTAGATGCCGCCGCGTGACGGGTCAAGGTACTCCATGCATTCGTCAAGCAGGATTGACTTGTGGCTGAGTTCCATCTTACAGTCCGAGAAGAGCGAGCGTTTCGGCGAGGTTTTCGGGTTCATCGTCGAAGTTGTTCTCGTTCCATCTTTCTTCCGACCAGATCTCGGCGTACTTGCCGCATCCGACGGTCACGACGTTCTTGGTGATGCCCGCGAAATCAACCATGCCCTGAGGAAGAAGGACTCTTCCCTGCGCGTCGGGCGTGACCTCTATCGCGTTGGAATAAAGAAAACGTGCCACGTCTTTTGCCTGGCTCTTCGGGAGCTGGCTGATAGCGGAGGTGTAGCTCGTCCACTCTTCTTTAGAGTACACGCAGAGACACTTGTCGGCGTCTTTGATAATCGTGATGGTATCGCCGAGCTGCTCTTTGAGTTTAGCCGGAATTATGAGTCTGTTCTTGCCGTCAATAGAGTGCGGATACTTTCCCGTCAGCACGTCTCTTCCCTCCATTTCGTTTCATTTTGTGGCACTTCGCTCCACTTTTCTAATATTATAATACACAAGAGGTAAAAACGCAATAGCTTTTCACAAATATTTTTATGTTTTTTTCGCATTTTTGACCGTTTTTTTCCGTTTTCCGTTCAAAGATCCGTCTTTTTCCTCCATTTGTCGATTTCCCGCGATTATTTTCGCTTTTTCAGCCGGGTGTGCATTTTGCCGTGCTCCTCTGACCTTCCCCTCGTTTTATTGTGACGTTTTGCGGATTTTCAGCGTGATTTTTCGGATATTTTCGGCGTTTTACATAAAGGATTTTCAAAAACGAACACATTGTAACTTTTTTTGGCGCAAAAAAACCGTCGGAAAGGTTACCCTTTCCGACGGTGATTTTTTATTGTAAGCATCACTTTTCCGATGTTTTCTGTTCGAAACGGCTGTCGACCTCGGCGTTTACGGCTTCGGGATCCGCTCTGCCGCCGGAGGCCCTCATGACCTGCCCGACGATCACTTTTCTTGCCGCGGTCTTGCCCGATCTCGCGTCGCGCACCGCTTTCTCACACGCCGCCATCGCCTCGTCGACGAGGCGGGCGATCTCCTGCGTTTCGCGGATCATGTAAAGCCTGTATTTCTCCGCCGCAGCCGAAGGGGCGATGCCTTCCTCTGCCGAAGCGGCGAGCGCACGGCGCGCGGAAACGATGTTGACTTTTCCGTCGAGATACATCTCCACGCACTCCGAAAGGTTCCCGGGAGAAGCGAATTTTTCTCCCTCCCTCATGCGCGGGATGACCTCGGAAATGAACATGTTCGCCGCCGCTTTTCGGTTCGCCGCCGCGATCCCGTCGAAATATTCCGCATACTCCGGCTCGCTGCAGATAAGCTCCGCGTCGTCTTCGGTAAGCCCCGTGGAGACGAGCCTTCTGATCCTTGCAGAGACCGGCTCGGGCATCGCGCGTCTCACCTCTTCGACGTATGCGGCGTCCGTTCCGAGCGGCGGTATATTCGGTTCTCTGACGTACGAATAATCCGCAGTCGTCTCCTTGTCTCTCATCCTCTCGGTGACAAGAGTGTCTTCCGAAAAGCGCCTCGTTTCGGTCACGACTCTGCCTCCGGACAGAATAACGTCGGTCTGCCTTTTCAGCTCCGCGTCGACGGCGCGTCCGATGAATTTTATCGAGTTGACGTTCTTGATCTCGCATCTTTCTCCGAGGGATTTCTCACCGACGGGGCGCACGGATACGTTCACGTCGCATCTGAGCGAGCCCTCGTTCATCCTGCAGTCGGAGATGCCCGCGAAGAGGAGCTCCCGTCTGAGAGCCTCCACGAACGCCATCGTCTCGTCGGCTCCCGTCATGTCGGGCTTCGTTACGATCTCGATCAGCGGCACTCCGCATCTGTTGTGGTCGATTACCGTCGCGTTTCCCTCGTGGAAGAGCTTTCCCGCGTCCTCCTCGAGATGGATGCGTTCGATCCTCACGTCCTTTTCGCCGTTTTCCGTCCGTATCCTCACGTTCCCGTCACGGCACAGCGGATCGTAGAACTGCGTGATCTGATACCCCTTCGGGAGGTCGGGGTAGAAATAATGCTTCCTGTCGAAGACCGAGGTCTCCGAAATCTTACAGTTCAGCGCAAGCCCTGCGGCAACGGCAAGCCGTACCGCCTCGGGATTCAGCACGGGAAGCGCTCCCGGCATGCCGAGGCAGATGGGGCAGCATCTCGTGTTCATTTCGCCGCCGAATTCGTTTTTGCAGGTGCAGAACGCCTTTTCCTTCGTTTTCAGCTCGACGTGTACTTCCACGCCGACTACTGCTTCATAGCCCTTGTAGATCATTTCGTCCTCCCTTCTTCAACGAGGGAAGCCGCACCGAGGAGCAGGCTTTCCGCACCGTGACGCGCCATAAGCTGAACGCCTATCGGCAGTCCGTCCTGCGTGACGCCGGACGGCGTGACGAGCGCGGGACAGCCGGTCAGATTCGCGATCGCGGTGTATTCGTCGCAGCCGTACAGACTCTCGCCGAAACGAACGGCGGCGGATTGCGCGGCAGGCGTGATGATGAGGTCGTATTCACCGAAGAGGGAATCCATGCCGAGGCACATTTCCCGTCTTATCGCTGATGCCGCGGAGTATCTGACGGAGTCCTTTTCCTTCAGGACGTACGCGCCCTCCGCAATGCGCTCTTTCAGTTTTTTGCCGAAAAGTTCTTTTCGGGTTTCCATTACTCCGCCCGTGCTGCTGCCGTATCGGATCCCGTCGAATCTTGACAGATTCGAGGCAAGCTCAGTCGACGAAAGAGTATAGTAAGTGCCCGCCGCGAGCTCGTGATGCGGAAGCGTGATCTCATCGGCAGACGCGCCCGATCTCTCGAGAAACGACGCGGTTTTCTCCGCTGCCGCACGCACTTCGGGGAAGCATCCGTCGGCGCAGAATACGCCGATCCTCAGTCCCCGCACGTCGGGAATTTTCATTTCAAAATCAACGTCGTATGAGGTCATGTCTCTCTCGTCCCTGCCGCGGATCGCGTCGAAAACGAGAGCCGTGCCGCGCACGTTTCCCGCCATCGGGCAGATCTGGTCGAAGGAGTTTGCGAGAGCGACGAGTCCGTATCTCGAGACCGCGCCCCAGGTCGGTTTGAGCGTCGTCACGCCGCAGAAGGACGCGGGGACTCTTGACGATCCGCCCGTATCCGAGCCGAGCGAAACGGCGCACAGATGCGCGGCGAGAGCCGCGCCCGATCCCGACGATGAGCCTCCGGGAGTCCGCTCCGCGTCAAGCGGATTTTTCGTTTTCCCGAACGCCGACGACGTGCCGTCGCTGCCGACGGCGAACTCGTCGAGATTCGTTTTGCCTATCAGAACGGCGCCCGCCGCGCGGAGCTTTTTCCACGCCGTCGCGCTGTACGACGGAACGAAATTCTCAAGTAATTTCGAGGCGCAGGTCGTCCTTACGCCCTCGGTGCAGATATTATCTTTAATGCCCGCGGGTACGCCTGCAAGGGGCAGCTCTTCTCCGTTGTTTACTCTCGCGTCGACTTCGTCCGCACGTCGTGCGGCATCCCTGCAGAGAGTACAGAACGAATTTGAGTCATCCTGTTCCGCCACCGTCAGCAGCGTCAGGCAGGCCCCGCGCGC
>JAKSPW010000026.1 GCA_024404435.1 Clostridia bacterium
CTGTACTGATCGCTCGTGAGCTTCGACTTTATCGACTTCGGCTCGATCTCGACGCGTGACGGTCTGATGGCCTCATGCGCGTCCTGCGCGCCCGCTTTTGCCTTGTAGATGCGGGGAGTATCCGGATAATACGTGTCACCGTAGTTCTGCGAAATAAAGTCCTTTGCCGCGGTTCTTGCTTCGTCGGAAATGCGGAGCGAGTCGGTTCTCATGTAGGTGATAAGACCCTGAACGCCGCCGAACTCAGAGCCGAGGTTTACGCCTTCGTAAAGCTCCTGCGCGACCTTCATCGTGCGCTGCGACTGGAAGTTGAGCTTTCTCGAAGCTTCCTGCTGGAGTGTGGAGGTGATAAAGGGCGGCGCGGGATTCTTGTACTTTTTGCCCTTCTTGACGTCGGAGACCGTGAACTTACCGTTCTCGCAGGCGGAAACGACTGCCGCCGCGTCCTTTTCGCAGTTCAGCTCGACCTTGGAGCCGTCTGCGGCGAGGCCGTAGAAGTGCGATACGAATTCCTTGCCCTTTGCGGTTTCGAGCGTCGCGTCGACCGTCCAGTATTCCTTCGGGACGAACGCGCGGATCTCGTTTTCTCTCTCGACTATGATGCGCGTTGCGACGGACTGTACTCTTCCGGCGGAAAGACCGCTTCTGACCGTTTTCCAGAGGAACGGGCTGAGCTTATAGCCGACTATTCTGTCGAGGATACGGCGTGCCTGCTGAGAGTTCACGAGGTCCATGTCGATGTTTCTCGGCTTCTTGATGGCCTCTCTGACAGCGCCCTTCGTGATCTCGTTGAACGTGATTCTGTTCGCCTTTTCGGGATCTATCCCGAGTGCTCCCGCGAGGTGCCACGAGATCGCTTCACCTTCGCGGTCAGGGTCCGTCGCGAGGAAGATCTTGTCGGCGTTCTTCGCTTCTTTCCTGAGGTCGCGGATAAGGTCGCCCTTTCCGCGGATATTGATGTAATGTGCTTCAAATCCGTTGTCAACGTCGATTCCGAGAGATGACTTCGGAAGGTCTCTTACGTGACCCTTTGACGCGACTACCTTGTAGCCGGAGCCGAGATAGCCCTTGATGGTGTGCGCCTTTGCGGGTGACTCAACTATTACGAGCTTTACCATTGTGATTCCCTTTCTATTAACAGCTTGCGGCATTGCCGCCTCGCATTTTATTCTTCGATTTCAAACGATATGTCGTCGGAGGACCTTCTGAGGAAGTACCCTCCCGCGCCCGATTCGACCGCGCCCGCGAGCTCAAGGAGCGAAAGCGAGCTGAGCACCTGGCTGACGGACAGTCCGTCCTTCACGAGCTCGTCCGGTATCATTGGTACGTCGGGCGACATGAGATTATACACCTTGACCGAGACCGCGTCGAGCAGGTCAAGCTCAATGTGTGCGCTCGGAACGCTTTCCGCCGCCGTTTCGTCGGGTTCTGCTTTCCTGCCCATGGCAACGGGCTTTTCGGCGTTCCGCTTGTCTTTTCTTTTTACTGCCGGCGGTTTCGGAAGGTCGTCGGTGTTCACACCGTGCCATTCGCTCCTGCCGCCGTAGGTCCCGCTTCCGTAGTAGCTTTCGCCGCCCTTGACGGAGACCCGCATTTTCGACATCTCCTCGGCTGATGCCGTCTCGACGTCGAGCTCCCGCATCGCGCGTCTGAAGCTTCTCATGCTGACGCTGTGCGGATAAAGGAATTCGTATTCGGCGAGCACGTCTTCGGCGCTCGTCACGACGAATGCCCCGTTTTTGATCAGGTCGTTCGGTCCGACCGAGCCGGGAAGCCCGACCTCGCCCGGTACCGCGAACACGTTTCTGCCCTGATAGAGTGCGTGGCGCGCGGTGATGAGAGCTCCGCTCTCGCTGTCTGCCTCGGTCACGACGCTTCCCGCCGAAAGACCGCTTATGATGCGGTTTCTGACAGGAAAGTGAAAGCCGTTCGGCGTCGTTCCCGGAGGATACTCCGAAACGACGGCCCCGCGCTTCAGTATAGCGTGGTAGAGGTCCGTGTGATCCTTGGGATAAATGACGTCAGCTCCGCAGCCGAGCACCGCGACAGTCCTGCCGCCCGCAGAAAGCGCGCCGCAGAGTGCCATGCCGTCTCCGCCGAGAGCCATACCGCTCACGACTACGGCGCCTCCCGAGGCGAGTCCGTAGCCGATCGCGTAAGCGTTGCGCCGTCCGCTGTCGGTCATCTTTCTCGTGCCGACGACGGAAACGCAGAGCTCGCGGTTGACGTCGGGAAGCTCACCGATGACGTAAAGCACCATCGGCGCGTCTCTGAGAGCCAGAAGGCTCTTCGGATAATCCGCGTCCGTCGGCACGATGACGTGCTGGGACGTTCTCTCCGCGTCCTCGAGCGTCTGATAAGCGAGATCGAGGGATTTATCCGAAAGGATCTTTATCGCCTGACTCTTCTCCTTGCCGACGAACCCGAATTCTTCTCCTTCGAGCATCTCCGGCGACGCGTCGTACACGTTTTTGGCGTTTCCGAACGCATTTATCAGTTTGACTGCAGTCCGGCTTGCCTGTCCGGCACGGCCTGCGAGCCAGATCCAGTATATTCTGTGGTCTATCTTTTCCATGACCGCGCCTTTCCGAAATTTTATTTTCCGCGTCTTGCCGCTTCCCAGAGTATGACGTTTGCGGCTGCCGACGCATTGAGACTTTCGACGTTTTCTCTCATCGGGATCAGCAGAGTCGTGTCGCATTCCGCGATTATCTCATCCGACACGCCGTGTCCTTCGTTGCCGATTATCACGACGTCGTTTTCTCCCGGGGTGAACTCACCGAGCGTAAGTCCGCCCGCTCTCGGCGAGGATGCGATCACGCGGAGCCCCGCGCTTCTCGCCTCGCGCACGAACGACGCTCCGTCGTGCGTCACCGAAACGGATGACTTGAACACGGCTCCCATCGCCGCGCGCACGGTCTTTCTCGACCAGAGGTCCGCGCACGAGTGGAGCACCACCGCCGGATCTCCGAGCGCCGACGCGCTTCTGAGTATCGTCCCGAGGTTTCCGGGGTCTCTCACGGAATCGAGCATGAGAGTGAATCTTCCGCGGCAGAGCTCCGGCGCCGCCTCGGGAATATCCCTCTGCACGGCGAGAGTCACGATCCCCTGCGGGGCGTTCTCGGTCGTGATGCGCTCGAAGGCCGCGTCGGAAAGCACGGTCACGCGGGCTCCGGCTTCATGAGCCGCCGTCGCCTCGGGCCGGAGCTTTTCCGCGTCGCTCTGCCGCAGAAAGACTTCTTTGACAACGGAGAATTCAAGTGCCTCATGCGCCAGCTTCACGCCGTCGAGGAGGAAGACTTTCTCCGCGTCGCGGTACTTTTTCTGCTCGAGCTTTGCCGTCTGAACGACGCGCGGATTCTGTCTCGACGAGACGAATTCCGCCTCAAGTCCGCTCTCAAAAACGTATTTTTCCATACAAACAAATGTCCCGTAAAAATGGTCATAGGGTGTTGCCCTTGCGCGCAACACCCTATTTTATTCAATTAAAGAGCTGCCTTTGCCTGCTCGACGATGGAGGCGAATGCTTCCTTGTCGGAGACTGCGATCTCAGCGAGCATCTTACGGTTCAGATTGATGCCTGCCTTCTTGAGACCGTGCATAAGCTGTGAGTAATTGATACCGCATACCTTAGCCTGTGCGGAGATACGCGTGATCCAGAGAGCTCTGAAATCTCTCTTCTTCTGCTTACGTCCGATGTAAGCGTAGTTGCCGCTCTTCATGACGGCCTGCTTAGCCATCTTGAAGTGCTTGCTCTTTGATCCCCAGTAGCCCTTGGCTGCCTTCAGAACTTTATTTCTTCTCTTGCGCGTCATCATCGCGCCCTTAACTCTTGCCATTTTTCTTTATCCTTTCTCCGTACTTGTCTCTGATTAGTCTTTGCAGATGAGCTTCTTAACGTTAGCCGTCATTGCGGGGCTGAGAATCTGGCTGCTGCGAAGATGTCTCTTTCTCTTCTGTGTCTTCTGACCGAGGTTATGACGGTGATCGGAATGGAAAACCTTAACCTTACCTGTTCCGGTTACAGAAAATCTTTTGGCTGAAGCCTTGTGTGTCTTGATCTTTCCCATTGTCTTATGTCCTTTCGGTATATTGTTTTCGTTTTGGCTGCACGTTTATTTCGTCTGTGCCTTTATGGGTGCGAGGAACATCGTGAACTGACGGCCTTCGAGCACGGGCTTTTTATCGACCGTACCGAATTCCGCGCATGCCTCGGCGAACTTGCCGAGCATCTCGCGGCCGAGCTCCTGATGAGCGATCTCACGTCCCTTAAAGCGGAGGCAGACTCTGACCTTGTTGCCGTCGGAAAGGAATTTCTTCGCTCTGCCGGCCTTCGTTTCAAAGTCGTGCGTTTCGATCCTGCAAGAAAGCTGTACTTCCTTGACTTCGACTGTCTGCTGCTTTTTGCGATTTTCTTTTTCTCTCTTGTCCTGCTCGTAGCAGTACTTGCCGTAGTCCATCGCGCGGCATACCGGCGGCTTGGCCTGCGGAGCGATCATGACCAGATCGTAGTCGCGGTCATACGCGTATGTCTTTGCCGAGTCAAGATCCATGATACCGAGCTGTTCGCCGTTCTCATCGAGAAGTCGGACTTCTTTAGCCTTGATATCGTCGTTGATGTACACTTCTTTTGCGCTTATAGTGAAGCACCCCCAGTTATAAAATAAAAACGTGCCGGAACGACAGTCCCCGCACACAAAAAGCCTCTCGGCTGTTTATTGACCGGACTCGCTGTGCGGTACGGTGAGAACGGAGACTCGTTCTGCTTCTTTGTACTCGGTTATTATAGCACCCCTTCTCCGCTTTGTCAAGCGTTTTTCAAAAATTTTTTCCGGCATTCTCAAAGCTGAAAACTTAAAACCGAAAACCGAAAACTTTTTTCTTGATTTTGCCGCCAAAGCATAGTATAATATATTAAATGTACGTCACACTCACGGAGGAAAGATGAAATGGAACGCGTTTCAAAGCACAACTACTACCTCGACATAGCTCAGACGGTATCGGAGCGTGCCACCTGCCTCAGAAAAAGATACGGTGCGATCATAGTCAAGAACGACGTCATCATCTCTACGGGCTACAACGGCGCACCGAGAGGAAGACGCAACTGTACGGACATCGGCTCCTGTACGAGAGAGAATCTCGGCATCCCGAGAGGCGAGAGATATGAGCTCTGCCGTTCCGTACACGCGGAGGCCAACGCCATCATCGCGGCGGCGAGAGAAAACATGCTCGACTCCGTGCTCTACATCTGCTGCACCGATCCGAAGGACGGCAGCGTCGTCGGCGGAACGTGCTCGTGCATGATGTGCAAAAGACAGATAATCAACGCGGGCATAGCAAAGGTCATCGTCCGCGAGGACGCGACGAATTACTCGGTATACGATACCGAAGACTGGATAAAGAACGATGACAGCCTCAGCGGAAAATTCGGTTATTGAGGTCGAAGCCCGTCTGACGGGAGAAGATGTCACTCCCGCGAAAGTGCTCTTCGTCTGCACGGGCAACACCTGCCGCTCACCGATGGCAGCCGCGCTGTTCAATCACCTTTTCGGCGATGAAAAGCGACATGCTTCTTCGGCGGGACTGGCGGCAGACGGCTCGCCGATTTCGGAGAACGCGAAATTCGCGCTGATGGAAAGAGGAGTTCTTCCGACGCCGTCAAATGATTACGTAAACCACGTTTCACGCACGGCGGACGAAAAAATACTCGGAGAAGCGGACCTCGTCGTCTGCGTCGGCCCTCGCCACGCGATGGCGCTCATGATGGCCTATCCCGCTCACGCCTCGAAGATCACGGTGCTTCCGAAGGAAATATCCGATCCGTACGGCGGCGGTCTTCCCGTATACAGACTCTGCCTCGCCGAGATCGAAAAAGCGCTTGTCGAAATGTTTGAAGGCTCCGACAGGTTCACGGTCAGAGCTGCATCGCACGACGACGTGTCTCTGATCGCGGATGCGGAAAAAGAAATTTTCCGCGACGCGTGGAGCGAAAAAGACGTTTCTTCCTATATAGACAGTCCCCTGCACACGGTATCGGTCGCCGAGGAGAACGGTGTTTTCGTCGGATACTCGATAGTCAGCGAGGTCGCCGGAGAAGCGGAGATACTCCGCATCGCCGTGCTCCCCGAACACAGAAGACGCGGATTTGCGGGCAGGCTGCTCGACGCGATCATTGAAAAATGCACCGGCAGCTGCGACGAAAAGATCTTTCTCGAAGTCAGAAGATCTAATCTTGCGGCAATGACGCTCTACTCTTCAAAAGGGTTTACGGAATACGGCACGAGACGTGCGTATTACCGCGATCCGACCGAGGATGCGGTGCTGATGTCACTCGATTTAGACAAATGACTGTTATCTAAATAAAATATTGACTTTTCCCTTATCTGAAAGGACTTTTAAGATGATCATATTCGGAGTTGAGAGCTCCTGCGACGACACCTGCGCGGCAGTTCTCGACGTAACGGCGGAAAACGGCAGAATGGCTTTTCGCCTTTTGTCTAACATAGTGTCCTCGCAGACCGAGATCCACGCCCGCTACGGCGGAGTCGTCCCGGAGATCGCGAGCCGTGCCCACGGAGAGGCGATCTCCGCCATCTGCGACGAGGCGATCGAAACGGCAGGCATAAAGTACACCGATATCGACGCGGTGGCGGTCACGTTCGCCCCGGGACTCATCGGATCCCTGCTCGTCGGAGTCAGCTTCGCCAAGGCGCTTGCCTCCTCTCTCGGCGTTCCGCTCATCCCCGTAAATCACATCGAGGCTCACGCCTCGGCGACATACCTCGAATATCCGGGCCTTCCCGACAGTTTTCTCGCGCTTATCGTGTCCGGCGGTCACACCTCTCTTTACAGAGTGGAGGACTCCGTTTTCACCGAGATCGGCGGGACCCGCGACGACGCGGCGGGAGAAGCCTTCGACAAGGTCGGACGCGTTATGGGACTGCCATACCCGGGCGGTGCCGCAATGGACAAGCTTGCCGCGCGCGGATTCCTGCGCGAAGACTATAAAAAGATAAAATTTCCGCCCCCTGCCACGACGGACGGGACTCTCGAGCCCTCCTTCAGCGGCCTGACGACGGCCGCCATCACTCCCCTGCACAACCTCACACAGAAGGCGGGACTTGAAAGCGGCGCTCTCCTTCCCGAGGAAACGAAGGAAGACGTCGCCGCCGCGTTCACCGCGGTAACCGTCGGCGGTATCTGCGACAAGCTCCGCGAAGCGGTGGAGCAGACGGGCATCAGAACCGTCGTGATGGCGGGCGGCGTCGCCGCAAATTCTCATCTCAGGCTCGCCGCGGGAAAGACCTGCGAGTCGCTCGGTGTCACCTTCTGCACTCCTTCCCTGAAGCTCTGTGCCGACAACGGCGCGATGACGGCGGCAGCCGGAGCGAAGCTCATGAAGTTCGGATGTTTTGCCGATTCGACGCTCAATGCGTACGCCTCCGACGAGGCAGCTGCAGAATATACGGAAAAGCTCCGCGGCAGCGGCGATCTTCACTGAAAGTCCCGTTTTATTATCAGTTTTTGCCTAACTTATACGACCGCAGAATTCTGCTCCCGCCTATTTTTCAACAGGGGTTTTCAACAGGGTGTTGAAAACTCGATTTCGGTATTTTTCTAAAAACCGAAAGTCTTCTGCCGATGTGCGATTTTCCCTTATGCCACGGGCATATTTCACCGCACTGAAGCGACAAAGTCCGGGTGGTTTTACACACTCACCGAAACAGTTTTGTCGCTTTTTGTTCACAAAATATCACAGTTTTCATCTTCGGCATACGCCATAGCGGTCTCAATTCTCATAAAGGAGATGCCGGCCCGGAGCCGGCTCTGAAATCACGTCATGAAAGCCATTCCCGACTATAAAAATTCCGCCTTTATCGTCCCCGGCAGCGTGCTCGAGCACGTCGAAGGCGCCGACAGATGCGACCTTGCGGTCCTTCTCTGGGTGCTCGGAAAAGGCGATTTTTCCGTCACCTCGGCAGCCGATTCGCTCGGCATCAGTGAGAACGATTTTCTCGCGTCTCTCAGATATTGGGAGGAATGCGGAGTCCTCACGACGGGGATATCGAAAAAGAGCAAAAGAGCCGAAAAGACAGACAAAAAGGAAGAAGCTCTGCCCGAGAAAACGAAGCGCACTTCTTCTCTGCCCTCGTACACCACCGAGGAGACGGCGAGATATCTTGAAAAGAATAAAAAAACGGCAGAGCTCATAGACTCCTGCGAGCAGCTGCTCGGAAAGATATTCACGACGGCGGAGACGAACATCGTAATCGGGATGCTCGACCATCTGTCTCTTTCCGGAGATTACATACTTCTTCTGTTCGCTCACGCCGTAAAGATCGGGAAGGCGTCCGTCAGATACGTCGAAAAGATGGCTCTCGGTCTCGTCGACCGCGACATCACGAAATATAAGGAGCTCGAAGCGGAGCTCGCCGCAGTCGAGCTTTCCGAGACTACTCTCAGACAGGTACGCTCGATGTTCGGCATCGGCTCGCGCGTTTTCACGGCAAAGGAAAAGAAGACCGTCAGGACGTGGTGCGTCGACTGGGGCTTCGGCGAGGACGTCATCGGCAAGGCATACGAGGTCACAGTGAACGCCACGGGCGATGCGTCGCTCAATTACGCGAACGCGGTGCTCGACACATGGCACGCCGAGGGGCTCGAAACTCCGGAACAGATAGACGAATATCTCGAAAAACACAGAAATGCTAAGCCGTCGGGCAAAAAGGGCGGCAAAAAGGCCGGGAGCGGCACGTCGAGCTTTGAGACGGACGACTTCTTCGAAGCGGCACTCAAGCGCTCGTACGGAAAAAAGGAGGGTTAAGCCATGTCATACAGCAGAAAAAGCCTCGTCGCGGTGCGCGAATTACTCGCTGCAAGGCGTAACCGTGCCATCACGGATTTTGAGAACCGCAGGCTCGAGATCGTCTCGGAGATACCCGAGCTGCTCGGAATTGAAACGAAGCTCTCGCAGACCGGCACGAAGATAATGTCGGCGGCGCTCTCTCACGAGCTCGATGAAAAAAAGCTCGAAGAACTGAAAAAGGAAAACGAAGATCTGCTGCGTCGCAAGGCGGAAATCCTTATCGCTCACGGCAGGGACGCCGACAGTCTCAATATAAAGTATACCTGCCCGAAATGCGGTGACACCGGATACGTCGGAGTCGACATGTGCGGATGCATGAAGCGCGAGCTCATCCGTGCCGAATTCGAGGCTTCCGGACTCTCTTCCCTGCTCGAATCGCAATCGTTCGACACTTTTTCGACGGATTACTACACGGGTACGGACAAGGTCAGAGCGGAAACGAATCTGAGGCTGCTTCGCGAGTACGCGGAGGGCTTCACCGGTAAGGGCGACGATTCGTGGCTCCTTGTCGGCGCGACAGGACTCGGCAAAACACATCTGTCGACGTCGGTCGCGAAGACCGTTATCGAAAAAGGTCACAGCGTCGTGTACGAGAGTGCGCAGGGTATCATCTCCGCGTTCGAGGCGAAGCGCTTCGGCGGCGATTACGAGTCGAACGACGAGGAACGCTTCTATGAAGCGGAGCTTCTCATCATCGACGACCTCGGCGTCGAGGTGTCGAATCAGTTCACCGTCTCGTGCATCTACAACGTTATCAACACAAGAATATGCGGCAAAATGCCGACGATCATCAACACGAATCTCACGCAGGGCGAGCTCCGCGAGAGGTACGCCGACCGCATCACGAGCCGTCTGTTCGGCGAATTCCGTCCGCTCGTCTTCATGGGACGCGACGTAAGGGGTCAGAAGATCGCTTCCAGATAAGTTTTTCCCGGGATCATCCGTGAAATAATAAAATTTTATATATACGAAAGGCAGAAAAAACTATGAAAATCGGTGCAATAGCAGACTGCTTCAGACTCGGCTTCAAAGGCGGCGTCGAGGCGGCGGCAGCTCTCGGTGTCGACGGCGTGCAGGTCCACGCGACCTACGGTTACCTCGCTCCCGAAAACATCACGAAGGACGTTGCGAGAGAGGCTCTCGACATCGTGAAATCGAACGGTATCGTCTTCTCCGCTCTCTGCGGAGACTTCGGCGTGGGCTTCGGCGACGCAGAAAAGAACAAGATCTACGTCGATCTCTCCAAGAAGATCCTCGACCTCTCGCTCGATCTCGAGTGCGGCATCGTTACGACTCACATCGGAACGGTACCGGAAGAAGAGTGCGAAAAGAAGGAAACGATGAGAAAGGCGTGCCGCGAGCTCGCTGAGTACGCGGACTCCGTCGGCGCGGTCTTCGCAGTCGAGACGGGTCCCGAAAAGGGATACGTCCTCGCGGACTTCCTCGACAGCCTCGGAGCAGGCGGCGTCAGAGTCAACTTCGACCCCGCCAACCTCGTAATGTGCGTTGACGACCGTCCCGAAGAAGCGCTCAAATACCTCGGCAAGTACGTCGTTCACACACACGCAAAGGACGGCATCATGCTCGAAAAGAAAGTCAAAGAGGCAGTCACGATCGACGAGACTCAGAAGAAGCACGCTCAGATGCTCGCCATGGGCGAGAAATATCTTGAGCTCCCGCTCGGCACGGGCGACGTCGACTTCGACGTTTACCTGCCCGCCCTCAAGGCAACGGGCTTCGACGGCTTCCTGACGATCGAGAGAGAAGTCGGTGAAAATCCGAGCGCGGACATCGCCCTCGCCGTCAATTTCCTGCGCGAGAAGATGAAGAAGTTCGATCTCTGATGAAGCTCTTTATCGCGTCCGATATCCACGGTTCTTCATATTACACGAAGCTGCTGCTTGACAGATACCGTGCGGAAAATGCGGACAGGCTCGTGCTTCTCGGAGATATCCTGTATCACGGTCCGAGAAACGATCTGCCGCGGGAGTATGCTCCGAAGGAAGTGATCGCCATGCTGAACGGCATCGCCGACAAGATACTTGCCGTGCGCGGCAACTGTGAAGCAGAGGTCGACGGAATGGTGCTCGATTTCAACGTCTCAAGCGACTTTATTACGCTCTTTGACGGAGAAACGGTCATGGTCGCCTCACACGGTCACAGAAGTCTTCCTCCGCTCAGAAACGGAGAGATCCTTCTTGTCGGTCACACGCACGTTCCGGTCCTTGAAAAGGAAGACGGGTATATCCGCATAAACCCGGGGTCCGTCTCGATTCCCAAAGAGGACTCGCCGAACGGCTACATGACGTATGAAGACGGTGTTTTCAGATGGTTCGATCTCGAATCAGCCGAATGCTACATGGAATATAACGTAAAAACGGGACTTTGACAGTCCCGTTTTTCTTTTGCCGAAGCAGCGGATGCTTGACAAATTACATTATTTATTGTATAATAAAAGACCGAGCGGGTGGGACTGCCGCGTGGCGGGATGCCGAAAGGTACCGTCATGAGGAAAGTCCGGGCTCCATAGGGCAGGATAACGGATAACGTCCGCCGGAGGCAACTCCCGGGAAAGTGCAACAGAAATAGCCTACCTAAGCTGACACGTCAGCCGGTACAGATGGAAAGGCGAGGTAAAAGCTCACCGGCACGGCAGGTAACTGCGTGCAAATGTAAACCCTATCCGAAGCAAC
>JAKSPW010000027.1 GCA_024404435.1 Clostridia bacterium
AAATATTTTCTGTATTTACTTGAAATTTTATCACTAAAAATCTATCTTGTCAATACGGGACGGAAGTTTTTCCTGCGAAACAAAAAAAGCACCCGAATGGGTGCTTTTATTTCGCAGGGAGTGGGCGAAAGACTGTGATTTCCGTGCCCGCCGAAACTCGTTTCGGCGCTGTCGGACGTTTTTGAAGCCGAAATTCCAAGCGAGTGCGGCGCATCCTCCTCAAAACAGTCCGCAGGACTGTTTTGCCCGCCGCTGCGCGTTGCGGTCGGAGGTTCGAATCCCGTTTTATCCTGCGAAACAAAAAAGCACCCGAATGGGTGCTTTTGTTTCGCAGGGAGTGGGATTCGAACCCACGTGGGTTTAAGCCCAAACGGTTTTCAAGACCGCCTCGTTATGACCGCTTCGATATCCCTGCGTGTCGTTATTAAATTTTAGTATTTCGGGACTCGTCAGCCAAAACCGGATGCGAGCCCTTCCGAAAATATACTCGCGCCGTTCGCCTCGGTACACTCGGCTCCGCCGCTCGTTATTTTCGTGAAACGCTTCGCAAAAACCACCCACCGGGAGGTTTTTACTCGCTCACCCGTTATGACCGCTTCGATATCCCTGCGTGCGGTTAATGTGTCGTTATCTCGGGAATGCTTCGATATCCCTGCACGAACGCTTTTGTATTATACTACATCATTTCTTCTTTGTCAAGGGTGCTTTTTCCGTTTTTATATCAAAGTAAACTCGGTTTCGATGCGAAAAAATACAATAGTGGACACCGAGTCTACCAAAGTGGAAGAATATAAAAGGAAATGTACTTATAATATATATAATCGGTGACGTTCAGTCACAAATTTATCGATACGGAGAATGCAATATGACAAAACGAATCATATCATTCATTCTTGCCGCGATACTCATGATCACCGCGCTTGTCTCGTGCGGCAGCACCGAAGACGGAAAGCCCGCGGAGACCGGCACCGGCAAGGATACACAGAAGACCGACGTTGATCCCGAGAAGCTTGAGATCGAAAACTACGTCGATGAACTCGCGGCAGGCGTTCACTTTGAAGGCGAGAAGTTTACCTACATCGCCAGACAGTACACCGAAAACCCCATTTACATCAACGCTCCCGTAGAGGAAGCCATCACCGGCAGCCTCATCAGCGACGCGCTTTACTCAAGGCAGGTAGCCCTTGAAGAGAAGTTCGGAATCGACTTTGAAAACGTCCTCACGGAAGACGGAGAGCATACTCAGCAGCAGGTAATCGCAGAGGTCATGGCAGGCGGCGACGCATACGACCTTGTTCAGGGTAATATGTGGACCTGCGGTCAGTACCTGATGATTCAGCACGCAATCAGAAGAGTCGACGACCTTTCCTACGTTGACATCACCCGTGACTGGTGGCTCAAGAGTCTCGAAGAGTCATACACCCTCAGCGGCAAGCTCTACTTCCTCACGGGCCCGATCGTTTCCCAGCACTTCCTCGATACGGCCTGCGTTCTGTTCAACAAGACGGTCGCCGAGAACTACGGCGTGCCGAATCTCTATGACATAGTTGAAGCACAGGAGTGGACCGTTGACAAAATGTTCGAGGTCGCCTCTGTTATCCCGGAGAACATGAACGGTGTGAGCGGCGATTACCGCTACGGCTTTGACAGCACGAGCGGCGTGGACTTCATGTACGGCGCGGGCTTCAAGGTCCTCTCCACCGATGAAAACGGTGACCCGTACGTTGAGTCGGCTCTTCCGGTCGCTCTTTCCGACTTCTGCGACAAGATGTCGGGCGTTCTCGGCGACGACACACAGGCCGGCACTGCACGCTACATCGGCGGACAGAACGAGGATCCCGAGAAGAAACTCGGAGTCAAGGAACCGGTCGAGCTTTTCCTCAAGGACAGAACTCTTTTCTGGTTCGATAAGATCCGCAGTGCTGCAGATCTCAGAGAATTCGACACCGTGTTCGGCATCGTTCCGACACCGAAGCGTGACCTTAATCAGGCAGACTACCGCAGCAATGCGGAGAGCGCCGGCACCTGCGTCTATATTCCGAAGACCGTCCGCAACGTCGAGCTCGTTGACGTGATCACCGAGGCGATGGCTGCACTCTCGGAAGAGTACGTAAAGCCTGCTTTCGTTGAAAAGATCCTTAAGGGCAGAAGCACCGACGACATTGAGTCGAGACACATGATCGACATCATCTTCGACTCGAGAGTCAACGACCTCATCACGGTCTTCTCCGGCGGCGACATGAACACCATGGGCGACTTCATGACGCTCCTCGATACCGCGATCAAGTATTCGAGCGACGGGCTTGCATCGGCATACGTTCCGAACGCGAAGATCACCAACAGAAAGATCAAGTCGATGCTAACGAGCATCAACAAAGAAGAATAACTCCAAAAGGCTTCGGGATTCCGAAGCCTTTTTCGTTGATCGGGCGGGGAAAAGGATCAGATTTAAAGACAGTTGTACAAAATTTTTTCTCTGTGCACTCTTTTTATGTTGAAAAAAACGAAAATCTATGGTATACTCTCTTTGCAGACCTTTATTAACACGAAAGGACCGAACCGATGAAAACAAGAATCATCTCCTTATTACTTGCGCTGATTCTCTGCGCTGCCGCTCTTGTTTCCTGCGGAGGAAGCGATGACAAAGCAAACGGAGGCAAAGAGGAAAACGTAAAGACGGAAACGAAAGCTCCCGTCGACCGGGACCCCGAGGCTGCCAAGATCGAAGAATACGTGGACGATCTTGCCGGATCCGTAAATTATGACGGAATGACTTTCAATTATCTCGTATATGAAGCAAGCAACGACAATCCCACCGAGGAAGAGATCACCGGAGAACTTCTGAGCGACTCCGTTTACATGAGGCAGGTGGCTCTTGAAGAAAAATTCGGCATCGATTTTGTGAACGTCCCGGGCAAAAACGGTGAAGAAGTCCAGAACATGGTCACCCGTGAGGTAATGTCGGGCGGAAGCGGATACGACCTCGTTCACGGTTGGATGACGACTGTCGGACAGCCGCTCATGCTCAACGGCGCGATCATGTCCGTCAACGACTTTTCCGTCCTCGACATCTCGCACGACTGGTGGCTGAAGTCTCTTGAGGAAAGATATACGATATGCGGTAAGCTTTACTTCCTCTCGGGCCCGATCATTACCGCGCATTATACCGACGGAACGTGCATGCTGTTCAATAAGACAGTTGCCGAAAACTATCACATGCCTAACCTGTATCAGATAGTTGACGACGGAGACTGGACGATCGACAAGATGTTTGAGGTCGCGTCCGTCATTCCCCCGAACCTCGACGGCTCGGGAACTTACCGTTATATATCCGGAGGAGATACAGGAATCGATCTGTTCTACTCCTCGGGCTTCAGACTCGTCGAAACAGACGAAAACGGCGAGCTCTTCATGCAGGACACGCTCCCGAAGGATCTTTCCGACTTTGCCGACAAGATGTCGAAGGTGCTCGGCGACGACACCCAGACCGTTATGCTTAAGAGCATAAAAGGCACCAGTGAAACGGCAGAAGGAAAATACGGAGTGTCCGATCTGTTCACGCTGTTCGAGAACAATCAGGTATTCCTGAGCTTCGACAGCATGGGCGGAGTGGCGTCTGCAAGAGAGTACGACGTTGACTTCGGCGTTATCCCGGCTCCGAAGCGCAACGAATTACAGAAGGATTATCTCGCATCCGGCAACGGTGCAGGCTGGGCGGTTTACATCCCGAAGACGATCCGCGACCGTGAGTTTGCCGACGTTATCATCGAGTCGATGGCAGCTCTTTCCAAGGAATATATGCAGCCGGCATACATTGAGAAGATGCTGAAGGGCAGAAGCGCGGAAGACGTTGAGTCGAGAAGAATGATCGACATCATTTTTGCAGCCCGCGTCAACGACCTCGTCGACATTTTCTCCGGCGGAGACATGAACACCGCAGGTGACCTTCCCAACCTCATCGACGATTCGATCAAGCTCGACAGCACGGGATTTGCTTCCAGCTACCGCGCACTCGCAAAGCTCACGAACCGTAAGATCGATCAGATGATGAAGCAGGTCGACCGCGACAGCTGAAACTGAATTTATTGTTAATAAAATGGCTGAAATTTTTCAGCCTTTTTATTTGTTTTTTATTGAAAAATCAGACGCGATATGCTATAATGCCATTACGGAGATCCAATTTTTAACCGAAAGGGAAATGGGTACATTCAATGAAAAAGAGAATTTTTTGCCTTCTCCTCGTTCTTGTATTCGTTCTGACGTCTTTTGTCGCATGCGGCAGCGACGCCGAAAAGGAAGACAAGGCTGAGACGGGAGAGACGGCAGGCACCGAAACAGGGGAGGCAACGGAAAACGAATATGCCGAAATAGAAGAATGCGTCGACGATCTCGCGGAAAACGTGACCTACGACGGCGAGACCTTCACTTATATCGGATTCGGATACGACTTCCCCACGGAAGAAGCGATCACAGGTGAGCTCTACAACGACGCATCGTATCAGAGAGAACTTGCCCTCGAAGACAAGTTCGGTATCGACTTCGTTTACGAAACCACTGAACACGGCGACGTCACGACCGAAATGGTCGAGCGTGACGTCATGGCGGGCAGCGCATCCTACGACCTTGTCAAGGGATACATGCTTGTCACCGGTCAGGCTCTTATGTCCAAGGGCTGTCTGATGGACGTGTCGAACTTCCAGACGCTCGACCTTTCCGCCGACTGGTGGATGGATTCTCTTGAAGAGACGTACGCCATCAACGATAAGCTTTACTTCCTGACGGGCTCCATCGTCGGAAACCACTTCCTCGATTCCGCCTGCATGGTATTCAGTAAGCAGGTTGCCGAGAACTACGGCATTACCGGCATCTACGACATAGTAGACGCAGGAGACTGGACGATCGACAAGATGATCGAGGTCGCCTCCGTCATCCCGACGAATACAGACGGCTCCGGCACGTGGCGTTACGGAATGGCTCCTTCCCGTCACGTAGGTTCCGACCTGCTCTTCGCGTCCGGTCTTTCGATCACGCAGCGTGACGAGAACGGCGACATCTTCATTCCGGAAGCACTTCCGAAGGAACTTTCCGACTTTGCCGACAGAATGAGCGCATTCCTCGGCGACGACACGCAGAACTGCTGCATGAGAGACACCAGATCCGGAAGAGAAAACTGTGAAGAAAAGTACGGTTACGACTCGATCGACGCTATGTTCGAGGACGACAAGATCCTCTTCATGTTCACGTCTGCCGAGCTTGTTACAAACCTCAGAACTCTTGACGTTGAATTCGGCGTCATCCCCGAGCCGAAGAAAGACGAGACGCAGGCTGATTACATCTCTTACGGCGACGGTGCCGGCTGGTGCGTATACGTACCGAAGGTCGTCCGCGACGTAGAATTCGTCGACACGGTCACGGAAGCTATGGCTGCTCTCTCCGACGAATACATCAAGCCCGCATACCTCGATAAGATGCTGAAGGGCAGAAGCACAGACGACGTTGAGTCGAGAAAATACATCGACATGGTCTTCAACGCACGCGTCAACGACCTGCTCGACGTTTACGGCGGCGGAAACCGCTCCGACCACGGTGAACTCGTAGACCTCATCGACATGTCGATCGAGAACGACAGCTCGGGACTTGCATCCGGCTATATCCCGATCGCAAAGATCACGAACAGAGGCATCAGGTCTCTGATGAAGCAGATCGACCGCGACGAATGATTCAAAAACGGAAAAGGCTGATTTTTCAGCCTTTTTCTTTTTTTCGGTTGAAAATGTTCCGGCAATATGATATAATTCCGTTGTGGTACAAAATCATTCTGACAAAACGGAAAGGAAACGATAATGAAAAAAAGAATTTTCAGCCTCCTTCTGATCCTCGTTCTCGTCATGACGTCCTTCGTCGCGTGCGGCAGTGACGGCAAAAACGACGGTAAAGGTGACGGAACGGACGTCGCGGCTACCGAGACCTCCGGAGAAGAGAAAAACGAATTTGCGGAAATCGAGAATTACGTCGATGAGCTTGCCTCCGGCGTGAACTACAACGGTCAGACGTTTACTTACATCGGCTTCGGCGACGACTTCCCCGCTGAGGAAGCGATCACCGGCGAGCTTTACAACGATGCCGCATATTCCAGAGAGATCGCTCTCGAGGAAAAGTTCGGTATTGAGTTTTCAAACCTCATCACCGAAAACGGTGACTATACGACCGACATGGTCGCGCGTGAGGTCATGGCGGGCGGCACCTCGTACGACCTCGCAAAGGGACTCATGATGACCGTCGGTCAGCCTCTGATGCTTCAGAACGCCCTGATGGACGTTTCCGGCTTCCAGACGATCGACCTTTCACAGCCCTGGTGGCTGCAGTCGCTTGAGGAAGTATATACCCTTTACGACAAGCTGTACTTCCTGTCGGGCTCCATCGTATGCAACCACTTCCTCGACGCTTCCTGCATGATGTTCAACAAGCAGGTCGCTGAGAACTACGGCATCACCGGTATCTATGACATAGTGGAAAACAGAGAATGGACTATCGACAAGATGCTCGAGGTCGCATCCGTTATCCCGACGAACACCGACGGCTCCGGCACGTGGCGCTTCTGTCTCTATCCTTACCGCAGTGTAGGTGAAGACCTGCTCTTCTCGGCAGGATTTACGATCTCAAGCCGCGATGAGGAAGGCAATCTTTACATTCCCGACGCACTCCCGAAGGATCTCTCCGACTTTGCCGACAAGGTATCCGCCTTCCTCGGCGACGACACGCAGACCTGCGCCACGAGAATCCTCAAGGGCGAGATGGAAGACACCAACGTCAAGTACGGCTATAAGGGCATCGAAGGTATTTTCGAGGACAACAAGATCCTCTTCATGTTCGGCTCGACCGAGCTTGCTACTCAGCTCCGTAACCTTGACGTCGAGTTCGGCGTCATCCCCGAGCCGATGAGAGACGAATTCCAGAAGGACTACATCTCCTCCGGCAACGGTTCCGGCTGGTGCGTATACGTTCCGAAGGTCGTGCGCGACGTTGAATTCGTCGACGTGATCACGGAAGCAATGGCTGCTCTCTCCGACGAGTACATCAGACCCGCATATCTTGAAAAGATGCTGAAGGGCAGAAGCACCGACGACGTGGAATCGAGAAGGTACATCGACATCGTGTTCAACGCACGCGTCAACGACATGATCGACATCTTCGGCGGCGGCGACCGCAACTCGCAGGGCGACTTCGTCAACCTTCTCTCCCGCTCGATCGAAAACGGCAGTGAGGGACTTGCATCCGGTTACATCCCGAACGCAAAGCTCACGAACAGAAAGATCAGCTCGATGATGAAGCAGGTCGCAAAAGACAACTGAAAACGAAAAGGCTGTGAAAACAGCCTTTTTTGTTAACATTTAATGAAGTACTTGCAAAATGCTCAACTTGATGGTATAATATATCGGTAAAATACTCTTATTTAAGAGGAGAGAGGAAACACGAATGAAAAAAAGAATTCTTGCCCTTGTGCTCGCCCTTCTTCTTATCGTACCGATGCTCGCAGCATGCGGAGATGACGGTTCCAAGAAGTCCGATGGCGGCAAAACAGAGACAAAGAAGACTGTTGAGACCGTTGATCCCGAGATCAGCGAGCTCGACAACTACGTTGACGAGATAGCGGCTTCTCACAACTACGAAGGCGTTACGTTCAACTACATAGGCAGAACCGACGACAACTTCCCGACAGAGGAAGAGATCACGGGTTCTCTTATCAGCGACGCAGTCTACAGCAGACAGCGCGAGCTTGAAGAGAAGTTCGGCCTTGACTGGGAAAACATCATCACCGAAGACGGCGACCACACGCAGGATGACGTCATCCAGAACGTCATGGCAGGTCAGAACGCATACGACCTCGTATACGGCAACATGATCACCGTCGGTCAGAGACTCGTTGTAGGCAACGTCGTTATGGACGTTTCCGACTTTGAGACGCTCGACCTCTCCAAGGAGTGGTGGGTACAGTCCCTCGACAGCACGTTCCGTATCTGCAACAAGCTCTACTTCCTGACAGGTCCGATCATCGTCAACTACTACGTTGACACGTCCTGCATGCTGTTCAACAAGCAGACCGCAGAGAACTACAACATTCCGAACCTTTACGAGCTCGTAACCAACAAGGAATGGACGACCGACAAGATGTTCGAGGTCGCATCCGTTATCCCGACGAACGAGACCGGTTCCGGCGCATACCGTTACATGACTCCCGGCGGAGTTGAATGGATGTTCACTAACGGCATGACCATTCTTCAGTTCGACGAAGACAACAAGCCGTACGTTGAGCATCAGCTGTCCGTTGAGCTTTCCGCTCTCGCAGACAAGATGTCCGCAGTATTCGGAAACGATACTCAGACAGTCCACCTCAAGTATCAGCACGGTGTCAACGAGAAAGCCGAAGAGAAGTACGGCGTTGACGATCTCAGCACTCTCTTTGAAAAAGGAGAAGTTCTGTTCGACTTCGACAGCACCGGCGGTATCTCCTACTACAGAGAAAACGGCGTTGAATTCGGTATCCTTCCGCTTCCGATGGGTGACAGCAGCGTCGGTGAATATCACTCATACGCAAACTCCTGGACGGGCGGAGCGATCTACATCCCGAAGACCGTCAAGGACGTAGAGATGGTAGACGTAGTCGTCGAGGCAATGGGCGCTCTTTCCCAGAAGTACATCAAGCCCGCTTACTACGATAAGCTCCTCAAGGGCAGAAGCACGTACGACGTAGAGTCCAGAGGCATGATCGATATCATCTTCAGCTCTAAGATTTATGACGTCATCGACATTTTCTCCGGCGGCGACATGAACCAGTGGGGCGACTTTATGAGACTTCTCGATAACTCCATCGCAGTCGACAGCAGCAGCCTTGCTTCCGCTTACGCAGTAACCGCAAAGCTTACGAACCGCAACATCGACAACATCGTAAAGAGACTCGAAAAAGAATGATTTTCCATCGGGAAGCACCGTATACGTACGGTGCTTCCCGTGTTTTTTTTATGAAAAGAATCAAATCTATTTACTTTATTTCGCATTTGTGATAAAATGATTTTATCACGGACAAGGTCCGATCTTTTGACGAGGTAATCATGAAAAACGTAAGAAGACTTTTTGCAGTATTGCTTGCAGTCGTTATGCTCGTTACCGTCATTCCGATGACGGCATCGGCTGAGGACACAAGCCCGAAGATCAAAAATATTATCGTAATGATCCCCGACGGCGCAGGCTTCGGTCAGTTCGACACTGCCGATACGCTCAAGCGCACGGGAGATAACGTCGCGGGCGCGAGAAGCACCATGACGACGGACGCGATTGACGGAATGACCTCTGAGGGACTCTATCTCGGTAACTTCCTCGTCGGCACGTCTCAGACGAGAAGCAACAGCAGCGAAGTAACGGATTCCGCAGCAGGCGGCTCCGCCATCGCGACGGGCAACAGGATCAATAACGGCTCCATCGCACAGTCTCCCGATATGAAGCCGCTCGTAACAGTCCTCGAGGCATCCAAGCACGCGGGCAAGGCGACGGGAGCCATCACGACGAGCTGCTGGTTCGACGCTACGCCGTGCGACTTTACGGCACACAATGTCACGCGTGACAATATGACGGATCTTTCGATGCAGATGTTCAGCCTCGGACTCGACATACTGCTCGGCGGCGGTCTCAGCCCGAATATGGCAAACGCCGCGCCGTACTATACCGTCGTCAAGAATGCAGAAGAGCTTGAAGCTGCCGTCAGCTCCGGCAAGACGAAGATCCTGAGCGACTTCCATCACCAGGAAAATCTTGACAGCAGCGGTGAGCAGGACATGGACTACGATACGAGTGCGTCCGATCATCCGACGCTTAAGCAGATGATGGCAGCTGCACTCGACTTCTTCGGAAACAACGTGAAGGATGAAGACGGATTCTTCCTTCTCTTTGAGGGCGGCCTTACCGACAACGGCGGACACAGCTCCAACGCGGTCTGGGCGGCATCCGACTACATCGCCTTCGACGAGGCGTTCGCTTATGCCGTCAACTGGGCAATGAAGGACGGCGAGACGCTGATCGTTGTCGTTCCCGACCACGATACCGGCGGACTTGAGATCCCGCTCGAAAAAGAGGCTGAGATCATCGAAGCGATCAGAAGCGGCGTTGACCCGGATGATATCATCTGGAACGGTACAGGCGGTCACACCGGACAGAACGTGCCGATCTGCCTCTACGCTCCCGACGGAGTAAGGGAGGAGTTCCTTGAGGCTGTCGGCCTCCCGACTGACGGAACGCCCGCCGACGTGAGAAGCGGCAAGTACTACAACGGATTTGTTCCGAATCCCGACTACGAAGTAAGGAACTGCGACATCACCAAGGGTATCATCAAGGTCGGCGGACTCGACATGGAAAAATGGCAGAAAGAGCTGTTCGTTGAAGTAACCGACCTCGGCAAGTACAACCCCATAACGAGAGTGTTCAGCGTTGCCTCCGGCGCGCTGAAGATAAGTGCCAACAACAACTTCTATACCCTGAAGGACGGCACGAAGACGACCTTTGACGGCGTCGCCGTCTTCTGTGCACAGGACTCCGAGATGCAGCAGGTCGGAAAGTTCTACGTGCCCGCTTCAGTCGCCGCGAAGATCCGCGAGGTCAGACTTGAAAACTGGGTAAACCCGTTCAAGGACGTCAAAGAAAAGAACTGGTATTTCGACGCAGTCAGATTTATGAATGACCGCGGACTCGTGAACGGCAAGAACTCTCCCGATACGTTCCTCCCGCTCGACAACATGTCGAGAGCCGAGTTCGTGACGATCCTCTGGAGAATGCAGGGCTCTCCCGAAATCGAAGAAGAAGCAAAGAACGCGGCTTTCGCCAAGTTCGATGACGTGAACGGCAGCAAGTGGTTTGCCGACTCCGTCGCATGGGCATATTCCGAAAACATCGTCAACGGACTTTCCGAGACGAGCTTCGGAGCAAACCGTCAGATCACCCGTGAGCAGATCACCACTCTGATCGACAGATTCTCGGACTACATGAACGTTGAGAAGGCAGAGCCCGGCGACATGACCGGATTTGCCGATGCAGGCAAGGTAAGCTCTTACGCAAAGGATGCAATGGCTCGCGCTATCGGCGCAGGCATCATCAAGGGAAGTGCCAAGGACGGAGGAACCTACATTTCTCCGAAGGCAAACGCCACCCGCGCCGAAGTCGCGACGATCCTCATGCGCTACACGACCGAATTTATCGACTGATTTTCATCAAAATAACAAAAAACACGCCGCAAGGCGTGTTTTTTACTTGAAAAAATCAGGTTTTGGCTGTAAAATAAATACAGCTCAATTACGTGAGGTGGAATATGAAAAAAATTATCAGTATTTTGATAGCCGCCCTGATGCTCGTTTCCGTGATCCCCGCGGTGACGGCTGCGGGAGAGCTTCCGTTCAAGGACGTAACGGAAAAGAAATGGTTTTACACAGATGTCA
>JAKSPW010000028.1 GCA_024404435.1 Clostridia bacterium
CTCGGGAGAGAGGACCTTTTCAACGGCACACATCAGCTTGAAAACGACGCCAACTCCGGCAAGCTCCTTGAACGGATAGCCGCAGTCGGGTCTTCTCGGCTTAACGACAGCATCGGCATCGGGGAGCGTTTCATGGCACTCGTGATGGTCCGTTACGATGACGTCAATGCCGAGAGCCTTCGCGTGAGCGATCTCGTCGACGGCGGTGATGCCCGTGTCGACCGTGATGATAAGAGACGTGCCGTTCTCTTTCATCTCGTCAATGGCGGCGGAGGACATTCCGTAGCCCTCCGTCATTCTGCAGGGGATGTGATAGTTTACGTCGGCTTCAAGATTCTTGAGGTACAGATACAGAGAAGCAACGGACGTTACTCCGTCGACGTCGTAATCTCCGTAAATGACGATCCTTTCTCCCGACGTCACGGCGTCGCATATTCTGTGCGCCGCCTTTTCCATGTCGCGCATCAGCATCGGATCGTAAAGCTGTTCTTCCTCTTTACCGATGAAGCGTTTTGCCTCGTCGGGAGTCGAACAGCCGCGATTCATGAGTAGACGCGCGGTGGGTACGGTCAGAGAAAGCTCATCGGCGATAAGGCGTGCCTCATCGGTGCATGAGGAGTCTCTGACGACCCATTTGTTCAGTTTTTTGTAGTACATCGATATATATTTCCAGTCTTTTTAATTATCGCTTTTAATACTGCCGTTCTTTTCGACAACGCGTACTATCTCGATGTCGGGAAGCTTTTTCGCGTGTCTCTTTTCAACGATACCTATAACGGCAAAGGTGAGGATGAATCCGAGAACGGCTGCGGCAACACTGATCCTTCTGTCCGAGAAAAGAGCTTCGGCAGCAGCAAAGAACAGTGCGCAGACGACGATGGGCATGATGAAAACAAGTGCGGCATAGGAGAGTACCTTTGCGTCGGAGGTCTCGATCTCGACAGTATCCCCGACTTCGGCACCTGCGGTATTTACAGCCTTTGCCGTGACGGATTTTCCCGCGCCTGCGAGCATACCCGCAGAACACGAGCCGTCACAGCCCTGCTTTTCACATCCGTCACACATGGACGAACGCTCCGCGCGTACCGTGGCAAACTCTCCCTCAACACTTATTACTTCAGCCGTTCTCAGCATAATAAACTCCGTTTTATCTGTTATTCGGTGCGTATTTCGTAATGATCGCACGGGCCACCTTAAGTCCGTCGATCGCGGCGCTCATGATCCCGCCTGCGTAGCCTGCACCCTCTCCGCAGGGATATATGCCGCTGTGTCCGAGAGCTTCGAAGCTCTCTCCTCTAAGAATCCTTACAGGTGCCGAAGTTCTCGTTTCTACTCCCGTCAGAGGAACGTAATCGGCATCAAAGCCTTTTATCTTCCTGCCGAAAACGGGAAGTCCCTTCTTCAGCATATCGGTAATGAACGGCGGCAATATTTTCGTAAGATCACAAGGCGTGACCCTGCCGTCCATATAAGTCGGTGTGACGCGTGTCGGCTCGGTGCCGCACCTGCCCGAGAGAAGATCTCCGACCGTCTGCACGGGTGCCGAATAATCGCTCCCCGCAAAGACGAACGCGCTCCTTTCGAGCTTTCTCTGAAAATCTATAGCGCCCGCGGGAGTATTGCCGTAATCCACCGGAAGCACCGACACGGCGATGGCGGCGTTTGCGTTCCTGCCGTCACGGGCCCTGCGGCTCATTCCGTTAGTGACTACTCCGCCTTCTTCGCTTGCTGCGGCAACTACCTCGCCGCCGGGGCACATGCAGAAGGAATACACACCTCTTTCTCCCTCTCTGTGGGAAAGAGAGTATTCCGCGTGTCCGAGAGCTTCGTCTCCGGCAAGCTCGCCGTACATCGCTCTGTCAATCTCACTCTGGAGATGCTCGATACGGACACCTGCCGAAAATGATTTCGGCGCTATGGAGTAGCCTCCTTCAAGGAGCTCCGAATAGGTATCTCTTGCGCTGTGACCTACGGCAAGAACGACGGCATCGGATTTTATCTCTTCACCGTCCGCATAAAATCTGCCGTTAATAAGGCTTACTCTCGTATTATAGCGTATTTCTCCGCCGAGCCTTCTGATCTTCGCGTCTGCCTGTCTCACGACCTCGCGAAGAACGTCTGTCCCGACGTGCGGTTTTGCTTTCGTGACAATATCGTCGGGTGCTCCGAGTGACCTCAGCTCCTTCAGAACGTAAGCGCAAAGAGGATCGTTTATCCGCGTCGTGAGCTTGACGTGCGAGAAGGTGCCCGCTCCGCCCGCACGTAACTGAAAGATGGACGCGGGGTTCAGAAGACCCGGTTTGTAAAGAGCATCAACGTCTCCTACCCTCGTATCGACGTCCGCACCGCGCTCGTAAACTATGGGCGCGTAACCGGCTGCGGCAAGGGCGAGAGCACAGAACATACCGGCAGGACCGAAGCCGACGACGACCGGACGGCCAATCATCTTTTCGGTACCGCTCGCGGGAGAATAATCAGCCTCGGAATAAACCTTGATACCCTTTTCGGAAGCTGTCTCTGCAGACGCCACAACTTCCGCGGAAACGGAATAGACGAATTTTACTTCTCCCTTGTGTCTCGCATCGATCGATCTGCGGTTTACCGCACAACCGACCGCGTCGGTATCAAGAAGACGGGAAATCTCCTTGCGCGCTTTTTTCAGCGCTTCGGAATCGAGTTCCGCCGTTTTTCTGCCGACTGTATACGGGACGATGATGTTTTCGATAAGGATGCGTGTCATTTTACTGATTTATCTTGATGTGAACGTTGTATTCACCGATTTCAAAGACGCCGAACGTCTGCTTCGAGTCGATCCCGATAACAGCCGTCTTTGAGACCGTACCCGTAGTCTCGCTGTCGTATCCTTCAAGATCGACGACGGCGGAGATATCGGAGGCCTTTATCTTCGAAAGCTGCTCCTCGGTTCCGCGAAGTGTAACGGAAACTGACTTGTCGGCTATCTCGTATTTGAGATCCTTCGGTGCGTTTATCACGCTTATGTCCGTAACGTTGAACTGCTTTGTCACAAGCGACGGATCGAGGGTCACGGTAACGGTTACGTCCTCGTTTTCGGAATCCA
This sequence comes from Clostridia bacterium, assembly GCA_024404435.1. Taxonomy (GTDB): domain Bacteria; phylum Bacillota; class Clostridia; order Oscillospirales; family CAG-272; genus RUG11130. The sequence continues at coordinate 3,080 of JAKSPW010000028.1, forward strand.
CCGTGAACTTACCGTTGACCGTCGGGTGTACGGTCATGACGTACGGGCTTGTGGTGATGGCTTTTTCATCGATCACGATGGGATCGATTATTTCGGCTCCGTCCGTAAAGAGCGTTCCGTCTCCCTTAACGGTAAGCGAAGCGGGAGTAACGGTGACGTCCACGAGATCGTCGGAGAGGGCTCCGTATTTGAACGAGACAGGGATCTCGACGTCCTTCGTGACGTAGATCGGCACCTTGACGTTCATTTCGGCGGCGGAAAGGTTGAGATACGTCGTATCAGCCGCATCGCCGTTTTCATCTATCAGGACTATCGGACAGTTTGCGGTAAAGGTCGACTGCTTGCCGTCCATGTCGACGACGACCTGAGCTCCCGTGAGCTTATCGAGTAGGGACCTCGGACCGCTGACGGAGATCGAATCGAATTCAAATTCGAGCTTTCCGAGTTCATATGGCGAAGAGAGCACCATTTTATCGAGCTTTTCCTTCACGTTCAGAGAGACCGTGTCTGTCTTGTCGGCGAAAACGGTAACTGTAGCGGGTGAGATCTCGGACAGAGAAAGTCCGTCCGGAACGTCAACAGATACTTCCACCGAGTTTCTGCCGGATTCCTTAATCTTACCGACGTCGGCAAACGCCTTGATATCGTCGTCGGTGAGTTTGTTTCTCACGCTCTTTTTGCCGGATACCGTGACGTTGACGACGCTGCCGCTTCCGCTGTAAACGGAAAGGCCCGCGTCCGTCTTCAGTGCCGATACGTTTTCGAGCGTGACGGGAACGGATCTGAAGGTCTCGGTATATTCGGGACTTTCGACCTGCATGACGTAGATCCAGAGAACGAATGCCGCAAGCACGCAGAGGATCTTCGGAATGACGTTACGGTTCTTTTTTGCTTTCGTATCGCTCTCGGAAGCGACATCTCTGATAATGCTTCTCTTATCGTTCACTCTCGTCACTCCCTTCCGTTCCGTCTGATTTCTTTTTGTTTCTCTTTGTGAAAATGCTCTGCTGCTTTCCGCTGCCGTGGATGAGATAGCGTCTGAGCTCCGCTTCGAGCGTTTCTTTCGTGTAGCCTCTGTAAAGCACGCCTTCAACTGCGAGAGAGACGACTCCTGTCGCCTCCCAGCCGGCGATAACCAGCGCGGCGCTGTTCTCACTCATGCCGATCGCAGCTCTGTGGCGTGTGCCGAGGTCCTTGACTATCTCCTCGTTGGAGGAAAGCGGAAGGAGGCAGCCCGCGGCGTGTAGTCTGCCGTCGCGTATGATTAGCGCTCCGTCGTGGAGCGGTGCCTTGTTGAAGAAGATGTTCTTGATGAGGAACGTGCTCGGCTCGGAGTCGATAACGGTTCCCGTGAGGATCATGTCGCCGAGCTTTGTGAGCCGCTCGATGACAATAAGCGCACCCGTCTTCGTTCTGCCGAGATCGGCGGCGGCAGCCGACACCTCGCCGATCATCTTTTCGATCGGCTCGGCTCTCGTGTCTCCGATGCTCTTCAGTCCTTTGAGAGGCTGACCTCCGACTTTCTCAAGAGCACTTCTGAGCTCGGGCTGAAAGACGATGATGATAGCGATGATTCCTATCTGGAAAACGTTCTGCAGGATGTACTGTATGACGTACATATCGAACAGATCGGCGATGAGCTTGAGCGCAATAAGTGAGATGACACCGACGGCAAGCTTTCCCGCTCTGCGGTTTTTCAGAAACTTATAGAGATAGTAAAAGAGCACGGAAACAAAGATGATATCTATGAAGTCGAAAAGCGATATCGTCTTCACCGTTTTGAAAATATCACCGAAGAACTCTTTCATGTCGTCACACCTCACTGTCCGGAAATAGTATGGTTATGGTTATACACAGTAATTATACTATATAATTATATATTTGTCAAACGGAAATGCGCCCCAAAAACAAAAAAAGCAGTGTTTTTTACTGCTTTTTTACTGTTTTTTCTTCAGGTATGACGTAAAGCGTCAGATCCCACATCGGAACACAGCGCGGACGCCGCAGATACGTTCGGGAATACGGCAGAAGACGTGCGGCGAGAAGCGGAAGCTCCACGAAGTCGAGAGTTCTGTGATACAGTGATACGGAAAGTGCGGGTCGGCTGTTTTTAATGGTCCGTTCCGCTCCGAGAATCGCTTCTTTTTCCGAGCCCTCGACGTCGAGCTTGATATAATCGGCGCACCCGTCCACAAGCTCATCGACGGTCGATACCGTGATCTCTTTTTCCCGCGCTCTGCGGTTTTTTCCGTCGATGCCGGAGCCGCGGCTGCCTGAAGAAACGTACTTTGCCGTACCGCTTCTCTCGCCGAGAGCACACCCGACGGGGATCACCCTGCGGTCAGCGGCGGCAAATTCCGAAAGCTTCTTATAAGTCGACGGATCGGGCTCGCACGCGATGATCTGTTCGATACCGGGAAGTGAAACAAGCCTGTCCTCCGCGCTGTCTCCCCTGATCGCTCCTCCGTCAACTGCAGTCCTGTCGGGAACGTCCGAGAACAGCTTAATGAGCGTTTCCCGTACCTTTTCCGTGCGTGAAAGGCACTTCATTCTGCCCGTCATGCGGAACTCCACGGCATCTCTGAAAAGAAGACGTGACTCGTCGTCGGATAACGACTCAAATACCTTTTCAAGGTCCGGCATAATACGCGAAAAAGTCTCCCCGTCGAATATCCCTCCGCCGTAAAGCGGAACTTCGGGAAAACGGACGTCATATTTTTCATCGAGTCCGGAGATATATGACATAACTTCTTCCCTCGTCGAGCCGAAGCAGACGAGGATCGTAAGATTCTGACCGAACTTGTTTACAACGTCGTCGAAAGACAGGACTTTCATTCCTCTGAATACTCTGTCTCTCACAAAACCGGCTGATGCAAAAACGCCTTTTATCCCAATGCCGTATTTTTCGCAGGCATCAATTATTTTATCGGCACCGTTGCCGGTTCCGTAAAGCACGATATTTTCCGCTCCGTCGAATTTCGTGTCCCAATACGACGTACGGGGAACGTCCCGGAACGCTTCTTCAAAGCTTATCATACCGTGCTCCTTTCTCAATTATTGATAAATCTTATAGCGTTGCTCCAGAGTACGTCCTCACGCTGACCGTCGCTAAGATTCAACCGGTCGAACAGAGGTATCTCCTGCCCCGCGGTCTTCACGGGATAGTCCGTACCGAACATCAGTCTTTCTGTACCGAGTACGGAGAGCGCCTTATTTGCCGTTTCAAGGTCCATCGCCCAGAGCGAGCTCGAGGTATCGAACCAGACGTTTTCTCTGCCCCTGAGGACTCTGAACGAATCTTCCCAAGCCTTATATCCTCCGAAGTGAGCCGCACCTACCGTGAGCTTCGGGAACTCGGATAAGACGTGCGCGAGCTTGTCCGCCGTCGAAAAACGGTACTCTTCTCTGTCGTCTCCCATGTGAAAATAAATGGGCAGCTTTCCCTCGATCAGCGAATAAAGCTCAAAGAGGCGTCTGTCGTCGATGTCGACTCCCTGAATGTCGGGATGAATCTTTATTCCTTTGAGGCCGAGTGAGAGGGCACGGTCGAGTTCTGCTGCAAAATCGGGATGATCCTGATGCATTCCCATGAAGGCATACGTCTCAAATCCGCGTTCTCTCGATTCCTTTGCCGTTTCGGCAAGGAACGTATTGACGCTTTCGACCTGAGTCGGATTCGTGGCAACGCCGAGAAGCAGAAATCCGCAGACGCCGAATTCTCTGCTTTTTTCGAGGTCGTCGATCTTACCCTCTCCCTCGACGGGAAAATCGTAAAACCTGCCGAGATTATAAGTGGCCTTGTCCGCGATCTTCGGCGGATAGACGTGTGTGTGGATGTCAAATATCTTTTTCATTCGTTTCCCGTTTTTTATTGATTTAGTTCTTCCTTTGTGGTAAAATAAGAAAAAAACAAAGGAGAATACTTATGGACTGCATTTTCTGTAAAATAGTCGAGGGCGTGATCCCGTCGACAAAGGTATATGAGGACGACAAGATCCTCGCGTTCAGAGACATAAATCCCGAAGCACCCGTTCACGTTCTCGTGATCCCGAAGGAGCACGTCGATTCCGTTGACAAGATCGACGAAACCAATTCAGACCTCGTCGCCTACATTTTCACGAAGATCCCGCAGATCGCCGCATCCGAAGGACTCGGAAACGGATACCGCGTGATCACAAACGTCGGAGAAGACGGCGGTCAGAGCGTGAAGCACATGCACTTCCACATTCTCGGCGGCAAAAAGCTTCCCCTTCATCTCGCATAAATTCACAGGCGCTCAGGTGAGCGCCTGTTTTTTATTTTACGAATTCGGCGTAGATCGCTTTGAGAGCTCGCTCGAAATCAGCCTCTTCAACACCGATGATGATATTGAGCTCTGACGAGCCCTGATCGATCATCTTGATGTTGATATCGGATTCGGCGCAAGCCTTGAATACTCTGAAAGCAGTACCTTTAGCCTTGACCATTCCGCGTCCGACGACGGCGATGAGAGCAAGGCCGGCCTCAACGGAGATCACGTCGGGAGTGACGGATGAGCAGATGCGATCGACGATCCTTTCCTTGCATTCCGCGATCTCACCCGTGCCGACGATGACGCACATCGTGTCGATGCCGGACGGGAGATGCTCGAATGAAAGATTCTCTTTCTCGATAGCTTCAAGCACTTTTCTGCCGAAGCCCGTTTCGGAGTTCATCATCGCTTTTTCGATGGTGATAACGGAGAATCCGCGCTTTCCGGCGATGCCGGTGATGACGCACGACGGGTCGTAGCTCTCCGAGATCGGTACGATCATCGTTCCCTTTGAGGACGGATTGTTCGTGTTTCTGATATTTATCGGAATACCGGCACTTCTCACCGGGAAAATCGCGTCTTCGTGCAGGACGGTGGCACCCATGTACGAAAGCTCACGGAGCTCTTTATAGGTAATCGTTTCGATGACCTTCGGACTGTCGACGACACGGGGATCCGCCATCAGGAAGCCGTCAACGTCGGTCCAGTTCTCGTAAAGGTCCGCCATTACGGCGCGCGCAACGATCGAGCCGGTGATATCGGAGCCGCCGCGCGAGAAAGTCTTTATCGTGCCGTTCGGCATCGAGCCGTAGAAGCCCGGGATAACGGCTCTTTCGTGCTTTGCAAGCTTAACGGAAAGCAGAGAATCGGTCTCGTCGGTGTCAAAAACGCCGTCGTCGGCGAACTTGATGAACATCGTCGGATCGACGAAATCGTAGCCGATATAAGCAGCAAGTATTTTACCGTTGAGGTATTCTCCGCGGCTCGCGGCGTAGTCGCGTCCGGCGTGATGCTTTATCGACCACTTGATATGCAGATATTCGTCCGACAGATCGAGATCGAGTCCGAGCTCGTTGACGATGGAATCATATCTGTCGATGATCCTGTCAAATAGATCGTCGATGGGCTCGCCTTCGACGGAAAGGTTGTAGCACTGATACAGAAGATCCGTGACCTTTTCGTCGTCTTTATATCTTTTTCCGGGTGCTGACGGAACGACGTACCGTCTCGACGGCTCCGACTCAATTATTTCCTTTACCTTGCGAAAATGCTCCGCGTCAGCAAGTGAGCTGCCGCCGAATTTGACGACCTTCGTCATTTTTTCGTTTTCCAAGCCTTTTTACCGTCTCTTTCGTGAATCTTGAAGTCAAACATATATCAGGGAATAATATTCCGAGACATACTAATATTATATTTACGGAGGCTTCCGTTGTCAATATGATTTTTCAACAAATCGCAGCTTTACGAAGGGCCGTCTCTTGTGCCTATGTATTGACACGGAAGACGCTTTGGAGTATAATATTCTAAACTTTCCGAAAGGCGGAACACTCCGATGAACGGCAATATTTTCAAGAGTGCACCGATACTCGTTCCCCTCTTTTCTCCGAAAAGCGAAAATTTCACGAAGTGGGCAGTGATCGCCTGCGATCAGATCACGTCCGATCCTGCATACTGGAAAAGAGTTGAAGAAAGAGTCGGTGACTCGATCTCGACATATCAATTCATTCTTCCCGAAGCTTATCTCGGTACGGAAAAAGAAAAAAGCCACATGCAGCAGTGGAAAAGCTACATGAGCTGCTACCGCTCGACTCCGATCAGGCCGAGGCTCAACAAGTATCACGGCTTCGTTTTCGTCGAGCGCACACTGGGCACGGGCAAAACGAGACGAGGGATACTCGGCATGATCGACCTCGAGGCTTACGATTACTCAAAAGAATCGAAGTCGCAAGTCAGAGCGACGGAGGAGACTGTCCCCTCCCGCATTCCGCCGAGAATGAAAAACCGCTCCATGGCAACTGTCGAATTCCCGCACATACTCGTCTTTGCGGACGACAAGAGCGGCTTCTTCAAAAAAGCCGAAGAGCTCGCAGGCCGCGTGCTGTACGACTTCGATCTGATGGAAAACGGCGGACATCTGAAAGGCAGTGCCATCGAAAAGGAAGCTGCCGACGAGCTCGAGGCTCTTATCGGCGAAAGCGAAAAGCTTTCTTCTCTTCCCTACGCCGTCGGTGACGGGAACCACTCGCTCGCAGCCGCAAAGGCTCACTACGAAAACCTCAAGAAGGAGCTCGGAGACGAGGCGGCGGAGCACCCCGCGAGATACGCCCTCTGCGAGATAGTATCTCTTGACGACGACGCGATCGAGTTCGAGCCGATACACCGCATAATCAAGGGCGTCGACCGCGCTGATCTGATCTCTTCTCTCGAAAAATCAGCCGTTCGCGGCGACGGAGAACAGACAGTCACCGTTATAACGAAGGACGGAGAGGCGAAATATTCGTTCACAGAGAAAACTCACGCGATGACCGTCGGAACGCTTCAGAATTTCATCGACGGGTATATTTCCGCTCACGGCGGGGCAAGTTGTGACTACATACACGGAGAAAAAGCTCTGCGGCAGCGCGTTGAGGAAGATTCTGTCGCGTTCATGTTCGACGGATTTGAAAAATCGAGAATATTTGAGTTTATCGGCGACGGACCGATGCCGAGAAAAACCTTCTCGATGGGTGACGCCGAGAGCAAGAGATATTATCTCGAAGCAAGACAGATAGTGAAATAATTTTATTTACCGAAAGGAGAAAAATATGCTGTACTTCTATATCGCAGTTGCATTCGTCGTATTTCTGCTGATCGTCTGCAACATCAAGGTCGTGCCTCAGGCAACGGAGGACGTCGTTGAATTCCTCGGAAAATACAAGACCACCTGGTCTGCGGGACTCCACATCAAGATCCCGTTCTTCGAAAAAGTTGCAAAGCACATAACACTTAAGGAACAGGTCCTTGACTCTCCTCCGCAGCCCGTTATCACAAAGGATAACGTAACGATGCAGATCGACACGGTCGTTTACTTCAGGATCTTCGACGCAAAGCTGTACGCTTACGGCGCGGTCAACCCGATCAGCGCACTCGAAAATCTGACGGCAACGACGCTCCGTAACATCGTCGGTGAGCTCGAGCTCGACGGAACGCTGACCTCGCGCGACACGATCAACGCGAAGATGACGGCGATCCTCGACGAGGCAACTGACCAGTGGGGCATCAAGGTCTCACGCGTTGAGCTTAAAAACATCATCCCGCCGGCAGAGATCCAGAACGCCATGGAAAAGCAGATGAAGGCAGAACGCGACAGACGTGAAACGCTCCTTCAGGCTGAAGGTCACAAGGCGGCTATCATCACGAGAGCCGAAGGTGAAAAGCAGGCAATGATCCTCGCCGCGGAAGGCGAAAGAGACGCCCGCATCGCACGCGCTGAAGGTGAAGCAAAGGCCGTTTATCTTGCAAAGGAAGCCGAAGCAAAGGGACTTAAATTACTCAGAGAAGCCGCACCGAATGCGGAAGTCCTCGAGCTTAAGAAGTACGACGCACTCGTGAAGATGGCAGACGGCAAGGCTTCAAAGATCATCGTCCCGACAGACGCCGTAAACGCAGTCAAAACGAACGTGATGTTCTCGGAAACGACGGGGCTCGGTGACGTGACCGCTCCCGCTCCGGAAGAACCCGCCGAGCCGGAAGTCGATCCGTGCTGCGACAGATTCAAAAAAGAATAAAAAAAACATCCTGCGGATTTCGGCGCGTGTTGATAGGGATGTTTTTTGAAGCATTTTCATCACGCGCCGAAA
>JAKSPW010000029.1 GCA_024404435.1 Clostridia bacterium
CCGACTTTGTGTCCCTTTGCGGGAACGAGCTCGGTCTTGCAGACCGTGCAGATCTGCGGCTCCGTGCAGGTCGCCGCTTCTCCGGGGACGTGTCCCTTCGCGGGCGCGAGCTCTGCCTTGCAGAACGTGCAGATCTGCGGCTCGGTGCAGGTCGCTGCCTCTCCCGGCGTATGATCTGTCATCGGAAGGATCTCGTCGGAGCCCGAAAGGAGCGTTCCGCAGACGGTGCATTTTTCATACGCGCCGTGACCGGTCGAGATGCAGGTCGGCGCGACGGCTTCCGCCGTCTCAACGTCTGTGTGCGGGCAGGACAGGCTGACCGATACGTCTGCGGCGATCTCGCTGTATCCGTATCTGACCGTCGTCGGGACGGTAAGCTCCGCCTTGCCGTCGGAATCGCTGAAGCTGAACGCTTCTATTGCATCTTCGTCGGTGAAATTAACCGTTATGCGCTCGCCGAGGATGTCTTCATAAGCCTTTTTCACGGCGGCTCTGAGTTCGGCCGGCGTATGTACGCCCGACGCTTTGACCTCAACGCCGTCGAGTGCCGCAAGCGTCTCGTCGCTGAATGGAGCGGCGTATTTGCCGATCGTCACGGCGTTAAGTCTGCCGCTCGTCGCTTTTTCCGATTCTATCGCCGCGTCCACGCACGCCTTTGCTACGTCGACGTATTCACGCGGCAGCTCGCCCACGACCTCGGACGGGCGCATGTCTGGCAGCTCGCAGCCGTCCGCTCTCATCTCCTCGGGAATCAGCTTTTCCGCGAAGGTGAGGTTGGCGATATATCTGCCGACGTTGAACGTGAGGTGGCATCTGTCGCGGAGAAGTCCCTCCATCGGGTCGTAGATCGGGTCGATCGTGGAGTTCGCTATCGCTTCCGCGCCGTTCCACAGATCGTTGAGATAGGTGCTGCGTGCGTTCTGCACCGCCGTGCCGACGGGGATTATGCCGGCGATCTTTTTGCCGGAGTTCGTGCCGGTGCAGCTTTCGGCGGCGATCGTGTTCGCCTGGATATAGCCGAATTCCTTTGCGGTCTTCGTCAGCACGTCAACGGGAGTCGAGTACATCACGAAAATCTGATAGAGATATACTTCCGCACCCGGCGCGTGCTCTGCGACGTAGTCGAGCATGTAGGGTACGCTTCCCGAAAGCTGACGGTAAGCAGCCGTGACGGCAGATTCGCTCGATTTGCCCGTTTTGCTCTTGACCTCCTGACCGTACGGCTGGAGCACGACGACGTCCCAGTCGGTGTATTCAAGCGCGTATTTCGACGAAACGTCGGAGCTGCCGAGGATCTGCCAGCGTCCGTTCGTGTCGTCGGAGATGTTGAGGAAGGTGTACTCGGCGGCGCCGGACTTGGCCTTCGTCGCGTGCCAGCCGAGGGAGACTCCGCCCGACCAGCAGAGGCCGATATCGACCTTGCAGCCGTCGCCGACCATGCTCTTGATGATCTTATAGAGCATGCTCTGGCAGTAAGCGTCCTGCAGGAAATAACCGCCGTCGGCGGCATCGTCGGAGTAGCTGTTTCCGATCAGCAGGATCTTGATATAGTCGTCCTTCTCTTCGGCGGAAGCGGTCAGCGGGACCGCCGTGAGAAGCATGGCGAGGATGATGAATAAAGAAAATATTTTTTTCATAAGTCCCTCCGCAAAGTCTTTTACGGTTTAATTATACTACACGGGCGTTTTATTTACAAGAAGAAATTTTATCCCGTCTGTCGGTATGTAAAAAAGCAGACCGACGGCAGGAGAGGATATCCTCCTCCCACTTAATAATGGAGCGAAGCGAGAATTCATGACATTCTGCCGAGGTAGAATGTCAATTCATGATTTTCGCGAACGCGAAAATCAATTCATGCGCGAAGCGCAATTCATTTTTCCGTACGGTTTTGGCTGTACATTATCTCGTGAGATCCCCACGTCCTCAAGGATTTTGCCGGAGACAAAATCCTTGTCTCCTCGGGATGACAAATAAAGAGAAGATGGCAGCCGCCGCTTTGCTCCTGCCATTCCGTTACAGCAAAACAGAAACGGCAATAACTGCACGAAAAGTAAACAGGCTGTACTTAATGTGTCATTGCGAGGGCGTTTTCGCCCGTGGCAATCTCAAAAAAAGACGTGCGGATTTGATTTTTCGTTGCGGGATGTCGGCACGACTTTAGTCGTGTGGCGCACGTCCCATACAGACAAAACAAACGTTTGCTTTCAGCCGTAGTGCATGTCTGTAAGAGAAAGAAAAAATCAAGAAAACCGTAGGGGTCGGCGCCTCGACGACCCGTCAGTGCTCGCTCATCAAAAAAACAGAACAAAAAATTTTTTAAGTTTTTTCGGTAAAGGGTGCGGGGAACCCCGTTTTTTTCAAAAAAGGGGGTTCCCCGCCAATAATTATTTTACTTTTCCAAATCAATCAGCGTCGAAGCGCCGCCCGTGACCTGCGGGAGAACACCGTTCCACTTCTCGATCTTCAGATATTCGATGATATCGGGAGAGAGCGAATCGCTGATCGTGCCGTTCGCGGCGGCTTCCGCCTCAGCCTTGATGCGGATCGTCTCCGCGTCGGCCTCGGCGTTCGTGATCGCCGTCTGCTTCTCGGTCTCCGCCTTCAGGAGCTGCTGCTGTGCGACCTGCTTTTCCTCGATCGCCGTAATGAATGCCTCCGAGAAGTCAAAGTTGATGATGTTCACGTCCGTGACGAAAAGGCCCGATTCGTTCAGCTTTTCGTTGAGCTCCGTGACGAGGCCGTCGGAGATGAGCGCACGGTTCGTGACGCTCTCCTCAGCCGTATACTTCGCCGTGATCGCCTTGAGCACCTCGTTGACGGCGGGCGTCACGAGGATCGACTCGTAATCGGCACCGATATTCTTGAAAATATTGTAGGATTTGCTCGTGTCGACGCGATAGTTTATCGCGAGCACGGTCGAAACGGTCTGAAGGTCCTTCGAGAACGCCTCGGTCGAGACCTCGAGCTTGACTATCCTGTTGTCGATGCGGACGATCTTCTGCACGAACGGGATCTTGAAGTGGATGCCCTCCTGCAGGACTCTGTCCGACACCTTTCCGAGCGTCACGACGACGCCGGTGTGACCTGCCTCAACGACCGTGAAGCAGTTTGAAATGATGATGATCGCGAGAATTATCAGCGCGATGATCCCTATCGTCTTCTTTCTTACCTTGTCCATGTTTTTTCTCCTTTTCGTTTTCTTACTGACCGTTGAAATACGGGTCGAGCAGTGATTCGTAGTCTCTTATGCACACGACGACGTCGGGCTTGTTCTCTTCGATGAACTCGTCGAGTGTCATCTTATCGTAATGCCTCATGTCGAGCGACCACATCGTGTCGAAATTGTACCAGATGATGCTCTCCACGGGGTTTGTGAAGCTGTCGCCGTAAATGAGTATCTTCGGCAGCTCCGACCTGTCTGTTTCGATCCTCGTGATCGACACGTCGCCGCCCATGTAAAGGTCGTACAGCACGTCCTCCCACTCGTTCTGCGGCGTTTTATATACGGCGGGCTCGCCCGGGATGTCACTGCCGTAGTTCCACCTTGTGAACGGAACGCTCACCTTCGGCGTGATGAGTGACAGCTTTTCGTCCGCACGGCGGAGTCCGAGCAGCTTTCTCGTGCGCGAGCCGACGTAGTTGTTAGGCAGCTCCGTCACCGTGTATTCGTCGCCGTCGAGCACGTCGAGTCCCGCTCCCGTCTCGGAGTTATATCTCTCGAGGATCGCACGGTACGTCTCGTACGCGCCGAAAATGCTGAAATGATTGTCGACCTTCGACGAAAATTCGGGAAGATTTCCGAGCTCCTCAAAGCGTGCTTTCATATCAATGTACTTTACTCCGAGCGAGTCGAGAGCGGCAAAGAGAGCCGTGCACGACTTCTCCGTGTACTCCGCACGGGAGTTTAGGTACCACGGGTACGAGTCTTCATAGCACACGTACTGGCACGGAACGGCGACGTAGTAGAACTCGCCTCCGTACCTGCGAACCGCGTAAGTATGTCTCGCGAGGTTCGACGAGATGAGCTTCACGTACTCCGCGATCTCGTCCTCGTCCACCGCCTCGGGCTTGTTGTACGGCAGGTACACGCCGTCCGCCATCACGACCTCGTTCACGACGGGACGGCGAAGCACGTCCATGTTCAGAAGCGTGTGATATTTCAGCACCGCGCCGCGTCCCGCGACGTGATCGCGCATCCAGTCCTCGAAGTCCGAAAAGAACGTTCCGTCGAGGACCGTCTCCGCCTTGACTTCCGGAAACGGAGTCAGATTTCTGTTTTCAAAATAAGAATACCCCTGATAATTCGTCTTCATTCTGTAAGCCGTGAGGGCGAATATCCCGAAGATCACGGCGAGGAACACCGCGCAGAGCGCGATGCGGCAGAATTTTTCAAATTTTTTCATTTCCGCCACCTCAGAATCTGAAATAAATGAACGGGTTGAAGCTGCCCGAGACGAGCTTCATGTACCCGAGGGCGAATACGACGACGGCGTAGAGCTTCGGCGCCGCATGATATACGATCTGCGGGAAAGTGCCGCCATCGGAAAGGCGCTTTTTGATAAGCTTTCCGAGCGGGAAGCAGCCGATCACGCAGAGGACGAATTCGGGCAGATACTGCAGCAGATAGTAGACGGCCTCGCCGGAGAAGAGGTTTCCTCCCGCACCGAACATCACGCCGACGTACCTTGCGGCGTAGCCGATCGTGTCGGAACGGAAGAGCACCCAGCTGATAACGACGATCAGCAGAACGAGGATATGCCTTATCACTGCGGGTATCTTCGGAAGGATCTTCCCGAGCAGATACTTTTCCGCGATGAGAAGCACGCCGAAGTATGCTCCCCAAAGGATGAACGTCCACGCCGCGCCGTGCCACATTCCGGTGAGCGTCCAGACCACCATCAGGTTGAAGATATGGCGAGCCTTCGAGCATCTGTTGCCGCCGAGCGGTATGTAAACGTAGTCGCGGAACCACGTCGAGAGCGAGATGTGCCATCTGCGCCAGAAGTCCGTGACGCTCGAGGCGACGTAGGGATAGTTGAAGTTTTCCTCAAAGCGGAATCCGAACATTTTGCCGAGTCCGATCGCCATGTCGGAGTAGGCGGAAAAATCAAAGTAGATCTGGAAGGTGTAGGCGATGGCTCCGACCCACGCGACAGCCGTCGTCGAGGGATCCGCCGCAAAGACCTGATCCGCGATCTCGCCCATCGCGTTGGCGAGTATCATTTTCTTGGCGAAACCGATCATGAAGCGCTCCACGCCGTCCGAGAAGAGCTCGAGCGTGTGACGGCGGGCGTTCAGTTCGCGTTCGACCGTCGTGTAGCGCACGATGGGGCCCGCGACGAGCTGCGGGAAGAGCGCAACGTACAGTGCGACCTTCAGCGGGTTTTTCTGCACCGCCGCGTCGCCTCTGTAAACGTCGATGACGTAGCTCGCGCCCTGAAACGTGAAAAAGCTGATGCCCACGGGGAGCACGATGCTCGTCACTCTGACGGAGAGACCGAGATTTGCCGCGACCTCCGTCGCGAAATTAGCGTATTTGAAGTATCCGAGAAGCGCAAAGTTCGCCACCAGCGTGAGGATGAATATCACCCGTCTTGCCGCCCTTGACGCGGGGCGCGTGACGGTCAGTCCGCCGACGTAGTTTATCACGATCGACGCGCCGAGAAGCCCGAGGAAGCGCACTCCGTTGAAGCCGTAAAACACTGCGCTGAATGCGAGAAGCACGAAGTTTTTCCACCAGAGCAGCCGTCCGTCTTTTCCCTGCGGGATAATAAAATAACAAAGGAAAAGAAGCGGCAGGAACAAAATCAGAAAATCAGTATTCGTAAACAGCATCTTTTTGCCTTTCGATATCAATGCAAATATCTCTCATTATACGGTATTATACCATATTTCCGCGGTTATTGCAAGAGAGGCGGGAGGGCCTCGGAACGGACGTGCAATTTCAGCAAGCCTTCCCCAGCGGGGAAGGTGTCGGCGCAGCCGACGGATGAGGAGAGCACGGCGCAGACTTTGCATCAAATTAACCGCTTCAGACGGTATTCTCCTCATCCCCCGGCGGCTTGCCGCCTATGTCATCCTTCCCCGCTGGGGAAGGCGCCTTAAAGGGAAGTCGTCGGACAGAGGTTACAGAAAGCCGAAACCGCACGATATTCCATGAGATTGCCACGGGCGTTTCACGCCCTCGCAATGACAAATTAAGTGCAGCGCGACATTAAGCAAAGCTTTCGCCATTTCGTCAAAGCGAAAACGTAATGGCAGGAGCTGTGCGACTGCTTCCGTCTTCTCTTTAATTGTCATCCCGAGGCGACAATGCTTTTGCCTGCGGCAAAAGCATTGGAGATGTGGGGATCTCCGTGGTGTCGTAAAGTTGAAACCGCACGGAAAAATGAATTGCGCTTCGCGCATGAATTGATTTTCGCGTTCGCGAAAATCATGAATTGCTGCCTGAGGCAGCATGAATTCTCGCTTCGCTCCATTATAAGGCGGGAGGACGCACGTTGTGCGGACCTCGGTCGGCTTTTTCAAATCCTCCGATTATAAGTAAAACCCCTTTTCCAAAAGTTTTTGGGAAAGGGGTCACGGGGGAAAACCTTTTTGGGGAAAGGTTTTCCCCCGTGCATTCTCTTTTATTCAAAAATCAATACATCCCGCCCATGCCGGGTGCGCCCGCGGGAGCCTGCTCCTTCTCGGGCTGGCAAGCGACGAGAGCCTCTGTCGTGAGAACGGTGGACGCAACGCTTGCGGCGTTCTGGAGAGCGCTTCTCGTGACCTTTGCCGGGTCGACGATGCCGGCTTCCATCATGTCGACGTACGTCTCGTTGTAAGCGTCGAAGCCGAAGCCGATCTTGCCGCTTTCGCGGATCTTGTTCACGATGACGGAGCCTTCGAAGCCTGCGTTCTCGGCGATCTGACGAACGGGAGCCTCGAGCGCGCGGAGAACGATGTTCACACCGGTCTTCTCGTCGCCCTCGACCTCGTCGGCGATCTTCGCGATCTTGTCGATGAGGTTCAGGTATGCAGTGCCGCCGCCTGCGACGATGCCTTCCTCAACTGCTGCCTTCGTAGCGTTGAGAGCGTCCTCGATGCGGAGCTTCTTTTCCTTCATTTCGGTCTCGGTAGCAGCACCGACCTTGATGACTGCAACGCCGCCTGCGAGCTTTGCAAGTCTTTCCTGCAGCTTCTCGCGGTCGAAGTCGGACGTGGTCGTCTCGATAGCAGCCTTGATCTGTGCGACTCTCGCCTTGATCTCGCCTGCGTCGCCTGCGCCGTCAACGATGATCGTGTTGTCCTTCGTGATCTTGACCTGACGTGCGCGTCCGAGCTGTGCAACAGTCGTTTCCTTGAGCTCGAGTCCGAGCTCGTCGCAGATGACCTCGCCGCCCGTGAGGATAGCGATGTCGCGGAGCATTTCTTTTCTTCTGTCGCCGAAGCCCGGTGCCTTGACTGCAACGCACACGAACGTGCCGCGCAGCTTGTTGAGCACGAGCGTCGTGAGAGCCTCGCCCTCAACGTCCTCGGCAATGATGAGGAGCTTCTTGCCTGCCTGAACGATCTGCTCGAGGACGGGGAGGAGTTCCTGAAGATTCGAGATCTTCTTGTCTGTGATGAGGATGTAAGCGTCGTCGAGGACTGCTTCCATCTTGTCCGTGTCGGTTACCATGTAGGGGGAGAGATATCCGCGGTCGAACTGCATGCCTTCGACGATCTCGCTGTACGTCTCTGCGGACTTCGACTCCTCAACGGTGATAACGCCGTCGGAGGTGACCTTCTCCATAGCGTCGGCGATGAGCGTGCCGATGACCTCGTCACCTGCGGAGACCGTGCCGACTCTTGCGATGTCCTCGGAGCCGTTCACCGGCTTTGCGATCGTGCCGAGAGCCTCGACAGCCGCGTCGACTGCTTTTGCGATACCCTTGCGGATAACGATCGGGTTTGCGCCCGCCGTAACGTTCTTCATGCCCTCGTGGATGAATGCCTGAGCGAGAAGAGTAGCCGTCGTCGTGCCGTCGCCGGCAGCGTCGTTCGTCTTCGTCGCAACTTCCTTCAGAAGCTGTGCGCCCATGTTCTCGGATGCGTCCTCAAGCTCGATCTCCTTGGCGATGGTCACACCGTCGTTCGTGATGAGGGGAGAGCCGTATTTCTTGTCGAGGATCACGTTTCTGCCCTTGGGGCCGAGAGTGATCTTGACCGTGTCTGCGAGTTTGTCAACGCCTGCGATAAGTCTTTCGCGGGCATCTGCGCCGTAATAAAGATCCTTTGCCATATCAATACCTCCGATTATTCAACTATTGCGAGAATGTCGCTCTGTCTGACGATGGAGTATTCGACTCCGTCGCATTTAACTTCCGTGCCCGAGTACTTGCTCGTGATGACGCGGTCGCCCACCTTGACGGTCATTTCGACCTTTTCGCCGTCAACGATCCCGCCGGGACCTACTGCGACGACTTCCGCGATCTGCGGCTTTTCCTGAGCTGCGCCCGGAAGAACGATGCCGGATTTTGTCTTTTCCTCTGCCTCGACAGCCTTTACGACTACTCTGTCTGCAAGCGGTTTAAGTGTCATGATTTACCTCCTGAAACCGTACGCATCGGCGTACCGTGATGATTTTTGTCGTTTTTAGCACTCGACACCTCGGAGTGCCAACCCACGTTCTATATTGTAATCCCGAACGGGCGAAAAATCAAGCGTTCGTGTGTACTGTTTACACTTTATTAACAATTTCGCCTTCTTTCGGAAAGCGAGCCGGAATTTTCCGGAAAAAACGTAAAAGTCCCCGGCCGTTCGGTCGGGGACTTGTGTGCTTGCTGTAATTATTCAGCTGTTTCCGTTGCGGGAGCTGTCTCTGCGGGAGCGGTCTCCGTTGCGCCTTCCGTCTCAGCGGGAGCGGAAGCTTCGGTCGTGTCTTCCGTGTTAACGGTCGTCTCGATTGCGGGAGCGCCCGTTGCTGCGGGAACATCCGTGTCATCGGACTTGCCGAGGCGTCCCTGTGCGAGGAATGCGACGAGAACGAGAACGACGAAAACAACGGCGATAACTGTCGTTGCCGTCGAGAGCTTCTTGTCTACCGTCGAGCCCTTCGTCTTGCCGAAGAAGGATTCAGCTGCGCCTGCGATCGTACCGGAGAGGTTGTGATCCTTACCGTTCTGCATAAGAACGGCGACAACGAGTGCGATGGCGAGAACTATAAGAATGATACCGAGAACTAACATTTTACTTTTACCTTTGCTCCCTCGGGAGCGTCCTTTATCTGAATTGTTTTTTGTTTTTTTCGGGGCGCGGGCAATTCGCGCCTTACTATTCTATCATAAATAATTGAGAATTGCAATAGCAAAAACGGGATTTTTAACATTTCTGCAAGTTTTTTTCTCCCGAAAACGTAAAAAAGCGGGCGGCACGACCCGTTTTTCACGAAAAAGAGGGGAGCTTTTCGCAAAGCTCCCCGGTCTGTCAATACAGCATGCCTCTTCTGCGGCGGTTGTAGTCGGAACGGGGATTGACTATCTCGCGCCAGTCGAGGTCGCCGCGCTCAAGTGCCGTGACGAGCACCTCGGCGGTGGCGATGTTCGTAGCCACGGGAACGTTGTGCACGTCGCACATGCGCAGGAGGTTGTATTCGGCGTCGTTGGGATCGTCGCGCGGCGTGGTGCTGCGGAAGTACAGAAGCACGTCGATCTCGTTGTAGGAGATGCGCGAGGTGATCTGCTGTTCTCCGCCGTGTTCGCCCGCGAGGAGCTTTTCTATCTCAAGGCCCGTTGCCTCGGACACGTACTTTCCCGTCGTGCTCGTAGCGCAGAGATGGTGCTTGGAGAGAATCCCGCAGTAAGCGATGCAGAATTGAGTCATAAGTTCTTTTTTGGTGTCGTCGGCGATGAGAGCAATGTCCATGGCTTCGTTCCTTTCTTTAATGATGCACTCACTCAGAGAGTGACTTTTTTCCTGATCTTTTTCATTCCGGTGAAGAGGGGAGTCTGGATCCCGCGGATGCGTCTTGCCACGTTCAGCGCGGCGAGCGTCGCGAGCTCTCCCTTGCTCTGCACGATGCCCTTGTCCTGCCTTGCGGCAACGCCCCGGTCTGCGGGGATGACGCCGATGCATTTCACGGAGCACTCGTCGATCATCTCGATGATGCTGACTCTGCCGCCTCGTCTTGCCGCCTCGACGTCGAATTTATTGATAAGGAGTCTGACCTCCTTCACGGTCTTTCCCGTCTCGAATCTCGCGGCGGTCACCTCGGACGCTCTGAGAGACGTGCGGCTCTGTTCGGAGACGACGATCGCGAGCTCGGCGTAGCCGTCGGCGATGATCCGCGGCACTCTGCTGTCGGCGCCCGTGTCGCAGACGACGTAATCGGGCTCCGTCTCTTCTTCGAGACGCATGAGCACCCCGGGCAGGCACTCGTACGAGCTTCCGGACTCGAAGTCCTCCTCGGAGCAGGCGGGGCAGAGGATCAGCTCACCGCCTTTTCCGTCGTCCGCCGCGCGGATGTTCACGCCGTCGGCGCCGCATCTTCCAGCGGCACAGTCGGCGATGGTGAAGTCGACTCTGTCGGACGCGCCGAGCATGAGGTCGAGGCTTCGCGAACGGAAATCGAGGTCGACGAGCAGGACTCTGAACCCTTCGGAGGCAAGCGCGGCCGAGACCTCAAGAGCCGCGGTGGATTTACCCACCCCGCCCTTAAGTGAAGCAAAGAGTATTCTCCCGTTTCTTTTCATAGCGGCCTCCGTGTGAACAGATTATCACAAGGTAATTATATCACTCCGGAGGGCTCCGTGTCAATAGAATCGGCACTCTTTTCGCCCAAAGTTTCGCCCCTTCGCCCCGCGGGAACCGATAATTAAAGTTTTTGCCCGCTTTTTGGGAAAGCAGCGGGGAATATGAAATGCAGCGAA
>JAKSPW010000003.1 GCA_024404435.1 Clostridia bacterium
TCTGCCGAAGCTGATCCGCGAAAAGGTGCGCCCGAAGCATAAGGTTTCGGCACTTGAATGGGTGCTCATCATCGTCGGCTCTCCGATATGGCTCTCGATAGGCATCGCCTTTGCCGCCTGCCTTATCGCGGTCTACGCCTGCATGTGGAGCGTTGCCGTCACAGTCTGGGCAGTCGCCGCCGCACTTGCAGCCGCTGCGCTCGCGTGTGCGGTCAATATCTTCTTCGTCGGCGCGTTTTCAAAGGGAATTTTCCTCGCGGGTGCGGCACTTGTGCTTGCGGGGCTTGCGATACTGACCTTTATCGCGTCGTACTTCATCACGAAGGCTATCTTAAGACTTTCAGCCGACTTCGGAAGATGGATAAAATCACTTTTCATAGGTAAGGAGAAGAGAAAATGAAAAAAGCCATAATTATTGCCGTCATTCTTCTCGTCGTAGGCTGTGCCGTAGCCGCATTGACACTCGCGATATACGGCTGGGACAACCTGAATATGGATGCCGAATATACGGATCAGACCTACACTTTTGACAGAGTGAACTCGCTTGTCGTTGACGTGAAAAGCAGTAACGTGACGGTCTGCACGACGAGTGAAAAAACGTGTAAGGTCGTTTGTCACGACAGCCGGTTTTTAAAGCATTATCCGAAGCTTGAAGAAGGAAAGCTTACCATCGAAGAAACCGATGAGAGAAGATGGTACGACTATATCGGCTTTTCGATCGATTCGCCGGCCGTTACCGTTTATATCCCCGAACTGAAAACGGATCCGACCTCATCGTTCTTTGATCCGACAAAGCTGTTTTACGCCGTCGAAATTTCGGTAAAAAGCGGCGACGTTTCACTCGAAGATCTGTCTGTAAATGAAAGCGTCAGTGTCTCGGCAAGCAGCGGTAACGTTTCACTCGAAAACTGCCATGTTTGGGGAGACGTAACCGTCGATTCAAAGAGCGGAAACGTATCGGTTACTAAAACGCTTGCAGAGGGAGACGTCTCGATCACGACTTCAAGCGGCGAGGTTTCGATCGATGGCTGTCACTTTAACGCCGATACAACAGTTGAGACTTCAAGCGGAGACGTTTCGGTTACCAAAACGCTCGCAGACGGAGACGTCTCGATCACGACTTCAAGCGGCGAGGTCGAAACGACGATAAAATCACCTAAGGAATACGTCGTCTCGACGGGCAGCGGCGACGTCAGCCAGACGTGCAAAAACGAAAAAGGACACGGTGTCTGCCGCATCACAACGTCAAGCGGTAACGTAGACATAAAATAACGCAGAGAAATCTGCGTTATTTTTTTGCATATTTCAGCCGTCTCTGCAGATAATAACCGGGAAAGAATATGCGAAGGGCTGAACGGAAAATGGATAACGGAACCTATAAAAAATACGTTGAGACGAGGGCAAAAAAATCTCCGACGCTCAAAAACTGCCTACGCGCGTTCCTATGCGGCGGGGCGATCTGCACGGCTGCACACGCCTTAAAAAGCCTTTACCTCTGCTTCGGCATGCCCGACGAGACGGCGGGGATGCTCACGTCCGTGACGCTGATTTTCGCTGCCGTCCTTCTCACCGGGATCGGCGTTTTCGATAAGATCGCGAAGCACGCGGGCGCGGGGACACTCGTCCCGATCACGGGATTTGCCAACGCCGTCGCGTCATCCGCCATCGACGCGAAAACGGAGGGCTTCGTTCTCGGTGTCGGAGCGAAGATCTTCACGATCGCGGGCCCCGTGATCCTCTACGGCATCTCGGCGGGCGTGATCTACGGCGTGATATACTACGTGTGCAGGATGCTGTGAGGGACATGATGCACGGAATAATGAAGCCCGATCGGAAAATCATGATTATCTCAACTGCTTCCGTTGCCGGCAGGGAGGAAGAGGCGGGGCCTCTCGGCGGGAGCTTCGACCTGACCGACACAAAGGACGACAGCTTCGGCATGAAAACGTGGGAAAAGGCCGAAAGCGAGATGCAGAGGCTTGCGCTCGGACTTGCCCTGTCGAAAGCGTCGCTGACAGATGACGACGTCGGCGCGTTGTTTGCCGGTGACCTGCTAAATCAGTGCGTCGGCTCAAACTACGGCCTCTCGGGTTATAAGATCCCGTATTTCGGACTGTACGGCGCGTGCTCGACTGCAGCCGAGGGCATCATGCTTTCGGCTCTAACGTGCGATGCGATGCCTGTGAGGGCAGCAGCCGTGACCTCGTCTCATTACTGCGCGGCGGAGAGACAGTTCCGCTACCCGCTTGAATACGGCGGTCAGCGTACGCCTACGGCACAGTGGACAGTCACGGGCTCAGGTGCGTTCATCGTCTCGTCGGTCGAGGAAGATGCGGAAAAGAGAAGGGGCACTCGGGTGCCCGTCATTACGGAGTGGCTCCCGGGCTACGTCGTCGATCGTGGTATCACGGACGTCAATAACATGGGCGCCGCCATGGCACCCGCCGCGGCGGATACGATAAAGAGATATTTTGACGGCGGGCATTCTCCCGAGGAATTTGATATGATCGTCACGGGTGACCTCGGACACGAGGGCAGCGATATCCTCTGCGAGCTCCTCCTTTCC
Source organism: Clostridia bacterium (assembly GCA_024404435.1). Lineage (GTDB taxonomy): Bacteria > Bacillota > Clostridia > Oscillospirales > CAG-272 > RUG11130. The sequence goes on from JAKSPW010000003.1 coordinate 2,567, forward strand.
GAGAGAATCGATATTTCAAAGGTCCATACGGACTGCGGGAAGCTCATCTACGACGCCGCAGCACAAGACAAGCACGCGGGCGGCTCGGGCTGCGGATGCAGCGCGGTCGTCATGGCAGGGCATATCCTGAGGAATATTTGTGACGGAGTTCTGAACAGCATTCTGTTCATCGGAACGGGAGCGCTAATGAGCCCGCTCGCTCTGAATCAGGGAAGCTCGATCCCCGGGATCGGGCATCTGCTTCATATAAAGGGGGAGGTCCTATGAGCTATTTTCTTGCTTTTGCCGTCGGCGGGCTGCTTTGCGCCGCAGCACAGATTCTGATCGACAAGACAAGGCTGACGCCTGCAAGGATTCTCGTCGCATACGTCGTGATCGGCGTGTTCCTCGGCGCAGTCGGACTGTACCGACCTATCCTCGATTTCGCGGGCGGAGGAGCCGCAACTCCTCTGACCGGCTTCGGGTACGTCATCTCTAAGGGAGTAAAGGAATCCGTCGACCGCGACGGGCTCGTCGGTGCTCTGACGGGCGGTCTTACCGCCTCTGCCGGAGGGATAACTGCGGCGCTCTTTTTCGGCCTGCTCGCCTCTCTCGTATTCAGGAGCAAACCGAAGAAATAGAAGCATCCTGCACAAAATATTGTATATGACATTGTGCATTATACACAACGCACTGACGTTCCGAAGGTCCTTCTTGTGCACACGTACAAACTTGAAAAAACCTATTGACACGGGGAGTCTGCAAGTATATAATATGGCACGGTGAAAACCGTTTTATATACAAAAAGGAGGTTTCGGTTCATGGAAAGAGTAATGAAATATCTCTACCGCATAGAGCTTCAGACGAGCAGAGACGTTGTCGATTTCAACAGAGCTGCGACGGGCTTTTCAGGCAGGATATATCTCGTGAACGGAAACAAAAGACTCAACGCAAAGAGCATTCTCGGCGTACAGCTCGCAAAGCTGACGTGGGATGAGATCTACATCGAGTCTGATGAAAACTGTTACTTCGATTTTCGTAAATTTATCGTGAAGTAACGGCTTCCGTTCCCGAAAAATCACGGCTTTCGCTCAGTGCGGAAGCTTTTTTTATGCCGCAAATTGCGACTTGATTTTTACTGATATTTGTGGTAAAATATAGTACCGAAAGTCACGGAAAGGAGATGTTGTCGTGGCAAAAGACAAAAACGCAAAATTCGTCGTAGCCGTAAACCGCAAGGCGCGCCACGACTATTTCGTTGACGAGACTTATGAGGCAGGGCTCGAGCTGTACGGCACGGAGGTCAAGAGCCTCAGAGAGGGCGCGGCGAATCTGAAGGATTCGTTCTGCTGCGTAAAGGACGGGGAACTGTTCGCCGTCGGAATGAGGATAAGCCCCTACGAGAAGGGAAACATCTTCAACCGCGATCCGCTCAGGGAAAAAAGGCTTCTGATGCACAAGAAGGAGATCCTCAAGCTGTCGATGTACGTTCAGAGAGACGGGTACACGCTCATCCCTTTGTCGCTGTACTTCCTCGGCTCGAGGGCAAAGATGGAGCTGGGGCTTTGCCGGGGCAAAAAGCTCTATGACAAGCGCGAGGCGGACGCAAAACGCGACGCGAAGCGCGAGATTGAGAAATACTCAAAGTATTCTTCAAGAGACTGACGAGGGGGCGTCATGGTTTCGACGGGGATCTTGAAGTAAGATAAGCGGGTAGAGGTCTGGAACCTCTTTAATCCTCCTGAACTTTTAAAATTAAACGCTGAAACACAGCCTATCGCTGCCTAAGGGCAGCTGTCCGCCTGAGCTCGCCGCGGGCTCAGGATCGCCTACACGGTGCGCTCCCCATTGAGCGCAGACATCATTTACGCGGCGGACGTGAACGGCCGTTTAGCTTTTGAAGCCGTCATGCATTAAAAAGCTACCGATCGCACAGCCTGTGTACCGGCGGTGCGAAAGGGAAAACTAAAAGATACACTGCACCCGGAGAAAGTCTTGTGGATGGGTTTTCGGACGCGAGTTCGATTCTCGCCGCCTCCATAAAAAAATGACCGCATCGCGGTCATTTTTTTTATGGAGGCAGCAGAATGAGAATTTGTGCTCGTATTGCCTCAGGGCACAGCTTCACTAAAAAAGAGCCTTGCGGCTCTTTTTTTGATTTTTAATCATAATCACTCAGATCGTATATCTTCACCGTTTCGCCGGGACCGACTCTGAACTGTCCGTGATTGCAGTTGAAATACACCGGGATCAGCGTCGGATTGTAGACGTGCGTGGAATCCGCGTAGAAAATCAGCTTTCTGTACGCTTCGACGTAGTCGTGGATCTCGATGTTAGTCGCATACCATACGTCGTCGAGGTGAGCGAGCGGCTCGAAACGCTCTCTTGCCGCCTCTATCCCGTTTTCCTTCGCTCTGTATTCGTACGAGTGTCCCCACACGTAGAACAGCCACGGCTTTTCATTGGAGGGAGTCTCGTTTACGAATTTCGGCGCGAGTCTGTCGAAATCTTCGTCGAAATAGTGCGCACTCGGTATCCAGTCAAGCCACCCGTCGGACGCGGGAACGTAGAAGTCCTTCGACCTGCCGACGCTTCTCGCGTAGACGAAGCCCGCAAGGCGAAGGATATCGTATACTTCCGTACTCCTGTCGCCGAAGGGATAGGCGAATCCGCGCACGAATCTTCCGAAGGTCTTTTCGAGTGTGCGTCTGTCGGTCACGACGTCGTGGATCGCATCGGATGCCGGTATCTGCGAGAGGAAAGGATGATGCCAGCCGTGGGATGCGATCTCGAAATTCGGATTCTCGAAAAGCTTCTTCGCTTCGCTGATCTTCAGGGGTATCGCAAGCTCCTCCGGTCGTCTTACTCTGTCCTCCGGGACGAAATTCCCCGAGCAGAGGTTGAAGGTGCACTTCATGCCGAGCTCGTCGAAGAGCTCGCCGAGGGCGACGTCACCGTCCGTCCCGTCGTCAAAGCTCAGCGTGAAGGCTTTTTTCTTAAAATCCGGAAAGAGAAAATTGATAAAATTCATTACTTGCTTCCTCCTGTCAGAATATTTTCACCGTTTCGCCGGGATCGATTTTGAAATTTCCGTGGTTGCAGTGGAAGTAAACGGGAATGAGAGTCGGGTTATAAACGTGCGTCGTGTCAGCCGTGAAGACGAGACTTCTGTACGCTTCGACGTAGTCGTGCACCTCGATGTTCGTCGCGTACCACACCTCGTCGAGGTGAGCAAGCGGCGCAAGCCTCTCTCTCACTTCAGCGAGGCCTCCGGGCCTCTGCTCGAACTCATACGAGTGTCCCCAGACGTAGTAGAGAAGCGGTATTTCGGGCGATGACTTGAAATTCAGAAACATCGGCGTCAGTCTGTCAAAATCGGAGTCGAAGTAGTGTGCGCTCGGTGCCCACTCGAACCATCCGTCGGACTCCGGTATGTAGAAATCCCTTGACGGGCCGACGTTTCTCGCATATGCAAAGCCGGCGAGCCGCAGCAGCTCGTGCACGTTTTTGTTTCTCCCGCCGTAAGGGTATGCGAATCCTCTGACGAGACGACCGAATACGTTTTCATGGCACCGTCTGTCCGTGATCACGTCGTGGCATGCGTCGGCGGTAGCTATCTGCCAAAGGAAGGGATGGTAAAATCCGTGGGACGCGACCTCAAAATCGGGATTTGTATAAAACTCTTTTTTCTCTTTCGATATCTTCGGTATCACGTTTTCCTTTTCGTCGACTTCGGCAAACGACGACGCGATAAGATTGAACGTGCATTTCATGCCGAACTCGAGGAAAAGCTTTCCGAGCGGAAGGTCCGCTTCAGCTCCGTCGTCGAAGCTGAGTGTGAAGGCTTTTGATCTGAAGCCGGGGAAGAGAAGATTTATCTGATTCATATTGACCTCCTGATGTATCTTTGAATGTATTATACCGCGTCTGCCGCCCGTTTTCAAGTAAAACTATTGAAAAAACGGAAAGTATGTGATATACTTTAGTATTATACTGAAATAGTGTCGGCTATCGGAGAAAAATGAGTAAGAAACTGTTTGCCTCGGACTACGACGGGACGTTTTACATCAGTCCCGACGGTGTGAAAAAAGAATATCTCGATGCTGTCGCGCGCTTCAGAGAAGCGGGGAATCTGTTCGGCATCATCACTGGCAGATCGTATGACAGCGCGATGGAGATTTTCAGAAAATATTCCGATCATCTCGATTTTTTCATGTGCATGAACGGCGCGTACGCGATTGACCGGGACCGGAACGTGATCTTCAGGTATATGGGTGACGGCTCCGTCATATATCCGATGATGAAGCTGTTTTCCGAGACGGGCTGCATTTATCTCAATTATTCCGTCGACGAGGCGACTTACGGCTTTGACGAAAAAGTACCGCTTACCGAAGAGGACGTCGCGGGAATGAAAAAGCACGACCATTTTACTCAGATCTGCACTGCTTTCTCGGAATCGATCCTTGACGAAATGGTGGAAAAAATACGCGCTGAGTTCGGAGATAAGGTCAGCATACAGCTCAACGGATGCTGCGTCGACCTTCCGCCCTTCGGAGTGACCAAGGGAAACAGCGTACGCAGAATGGCAGAACATTTCGGCGTTTCTCCCGAAAACGTGTTTACTGCGGGAGACAATAATAACGACGTTTCGATGCTCGAGGGAAATTACGGTTACACCCTCCCGCACGGCACGGATGCTGCAAAGGCAGCGGCAAAGAAGATACTAAATAATATCGCCGAGATGATCGGCGACGTGATGAATAATCACTGAACGGAGGAAAAGCATGAATATTGTTGTTGTAGGATGCGGTAAGATCGGCTCAATGATCGTTTCTTCTCTCGTTTCCGAGGGACACGAGGTCACCGTCATCGACGAAAAAGCCGACGTTATCTCTGACCTCACTAATATTTACGACGTTATGGGCGTATGCGGAGGCGGCACCGATTTTGAAGCTCTCGAAGAGGCAGGTGCCGGAGACGCAGACGTCTTCGTAGCCGTCACAGACTCCGACGAAGTCAATATGCTCAGCTGCAATATCGCTGCGAAAATGGGTGCTTCACGCACGATAGCGAGAGTAAGAAAGCCCGAGTACAACAAGGAGAAAAACCTTGCCGTCATGAAGAGCCAGCTTGGTCTTTCGATGACGATCAATCCCGAGCTTCTCGCGGCTCACGAGCTTTTCAACATCCTGAAGCTGCCGTCTGCGGTCAAACTCGAGACCTTCTCGAACAGAAACTTCGAGATGGCGGAGCTCATCCTCAAGGCAGATTCCGGACTTTGCGGAATGCGCCTGTCCGACCTCAAGGGACGCTATAAGTCGAACTTCCTCGTATGCACCGTCACGAGAGGCGAAGAGGTCACTATCCCGACCGGTAATTTCGAGTTGAAGAACGGCGACAAGATCGGTATCATCGCAACGCATCTCGAGCTTCAGAGAACGCTTCGTGAAATGGGCTTCCTGCAGAAGCAGGCGAAAAACGTCATGATCCTCGGCGGCTCGAAGATCGGGTTTTACCTTGCCCGTATGCTCACGAGCGGCGGCAACAGCGTAAAGATCATCGAAAAGCAGGAAAACGTCTGCGAAGAGCTCAGCCGCACACTTCCCGGTGCCGTTATCACGCACGGTGACGGCGCGAGCCAGGAGCTTCTGTTTGAAGAAGGCATCCGCTCGGTCGACGCATTCCTCGCCCTCACGGGACTCGACGAGGAAAACATCCTCATTTCGATCTTTGCGTCCTCTCAGAACGTTCCGAAGGTCATATCCAAGGTCAACAGAGACGAGATGTCCGCGATGGCTGACAGACTCGGACTCGATTGCACCGTTTCCCCGAAAAAGATCGTCTCCGATATCGTCGTCAGATACGCAAGAGCACTTCAGAACTCTTACGGAAGCAACGTCGAGACGCTTTATAAGATCGCGGACGGAAAAGCCGAAGCGCTTGAATTCAACGTGACGGCAGAGTCCGGAGTCGCGGGGATCCCGCTTAAGGATCTGAGCCTCAAAAAGGGAATCCTGATTGCCGGCATCATTCACGAAAGACGTCCGTTCATCCCGAACGGCGACGACGAGATCTGCGCAGGCGACCGCGTGATCGTGGTTTCCGAGCAGAAGTATCTGAGCGACCTCTCCGAGATACTCGCAAAATGACGGAAGAGTATATTTCGTAAAGGAGGAATCAGCTTGAATCACAGAATGGTCATAAATATGACGGGTGTCATCATGCGCCTTGAAGCTGTGCTCATGATCCCCGCACTCATCGTTTCTCTCATTTACAAAGAGGGAACGTGGCAGTATTTTCTCATAACGATGGTCTGCGCCTTCGCGATAGGTCAGACGCTCTCTCTCGTTTCACGTCCGAAGGATCAGAGGATCTACGCCCGTGACGGCTTCGTCATCGTCGCGCTTGCATGGCTCGTGCTTTCGCTCGTCGGTGCGGTCCCGTTCTTTATCAGCGGTGAGATACCGTCCTATGTCGACGCGTTCTTTGAGACGGTCAGCGGATTTACGACGACGGGATCGTCGATTCTGACGAACGTCACCGCTCTCACGAAGGGCATGCTTTTCTGGCGCAGCTTCACTCACTGGATCGGCGGCATGGGCATCATCGTGCTCATCATGGCGATACTTCCGACGTCCTCCGGCAGATCAATGCACATCATGCGCGCAGAGGTCCCGGGACCTATCGTCGGCAAGCTCGTGCCGAAGGTGCGTGACACCGCGAAGATTCTTTATCTGCTCTACGTCGGTCTGACCGCTGTCGAGGTCGTGTTCCTCGTCTTCGGAGACATGGATCTCTATGAAGCTCTCGTCCACTCGTTCGGAACTGCCGGCACCGGCGGCTTCGGTATAACGCCGGGAAGCGTCGGAGATTACGGCGCGTACTCGCAGTGGGTGATCACGGTATTCATGCTCATGTTCGGCGTGAACTTCAACCTCTACTATTTTATCGTACTCAGACGTATCAGAACGATATTCAAAAACGAAGAGCTCAGAACTTACCTTGCCGTGGTCGGCATATCAGTTTCCGTCATCGGCTTCAACGTGTATAAGATCTACGGCGCGTTCTCCGAGACGCTCCGTCATTCCGCTTTCCAGGTCGCGTCCATCGTCACGACGACCGGATACGCGACGACCGACTTCAACCTCTGGCCGCAGCTCTCGAAGACCGTTCTGTTCATCCTCATGTTCATGGGCGGATGCGCGGGCTCCACGGCGGGCGGACTCAAGGTCTCCCGCGTGATGCTTCTCTTCAAGATGGTCAAGAACAACGTGAAGAAGATGCTCCATCCGAGATCCGTTACGTCAGTCAGACTTGAGGGTAAGCCGATCGACGAGGCAACACAGCGCGAGGTAAGCAGCTACTTTGCAATGTATATCCTCATTATCGCCGTAATCTTTGCAGTGATCAGCTTTGAGCCTGCTCCGTTCAACTTCGAAACGAATCTCTCGGCTGTCATCGCGTGCTTCAACAATATCGGACCGGGCTTCGACCTCGTCGGACCCGCGTCGAGCTTTGCGGCGTACTCCGGTTTTTCGAAGATCGTCCTCTCGATCGCCATGCTGCTCGGCAGACTCGAGATATATCCGCTTCTGCTTGCCCTGACTCCGCGCACGTGGATGAAGAAGAGCAGCTGATGCCGCTATGAAAAAGTATTTTGCTTCAGTAATCGCTCTCCTGCTCGTCGCCTTACTCGTTTCCTGCGGAGCTGACGCTTCAACGGAAACTGCCTCAAGCGAAAAGAACGTGACCGAAACGACGGCGGAGCCTGTCACTCTTCCCGAAACCGACCCGCCCGAAACCGAGCCCGAAACGACGGCCCCCGCGACCGTGACGGAGCCCGAAACGACAGAGCCGCCCGTAGTGCGCGTCTCCTCGCTTTCGCTCGACAGACTTACCGTTGAGCTCACCGTGGGAGAGTCCGAAATGCCGTGGGTGACGATGCTTCCCGAGGACGCCGCCGACAAAACGGAGCTCTGGTCTTCCGACAACGAAGCCGTTGCCTCGGTTAATTATTACGGACTCATAACCGGCGTCGGAGAGGGCACCTGCACCGTTACGGTAAAATCAGCCGATAACGAAGAGGCGACTTCCTCCGTGACCGTGACCGTCAAGGCTCCGGAAACGGAAAAAGAGACAGAAACAACGGCTGCACCCGCACCGAAGCCGACAGAGTCGGCAGAGCCGACCTATATCGACGGAGTGCTCGTTGTCAATAAAACGTACAGACTTCCCGAGACTTACAACCCCGGAGTCGATCCGACGGCGCGCGCGGCACTCGACGAGATGTTCGCCGCCGCCTCGAACGAGGGACTGTTCTATTGGATCGTATCCGACTTCAGGTCATACGACTTTCAGATCGAAGTATACGGCAATTACTGTGCCGAGAACGGAAAGGACGTTGCCGACACGTTCAGCGCGAGACCGGGACACTCCGAGCATCAGACGGGGCTTGCCTTCGACCTCAACAGCTGTTATCAGTCGTTCGGCGACACACCCGAGGGACAGTGGCTCGCCGCAAACTCGTGGAAATACGGCTTTATTATCCGCTACCCGGCGGGGAAGGAAGCCGTTACGGGATTCATCTACGAGCCGTGGCACGTCAGATATCTCGGACGCGACGCGGCAAAGAAAGTATACGACAGCGGCCTTTGCCTCGAAGAGTATTTTGGCATCACATCCGAATATAACTATTAAAAAAATGATCGGTCAGACCGATCATTTTTTGCAGTTTTTGCACCACGAATAACCTTTTGCGATCATCGCGTCGGGGTCCGTCGTCGTGCCCTTGTTCTTTTCTTTCATCTGACTGACAGACGGACAGTCCGGGAAGTGTATCTTTTTTGTGTTCGTATTCAGAACGTATGTGATCTCATTCCCGGGAGCGTTTTTCGTGATCTCCGTTTCGTCGGGCAAAGCGGGAGCAGTCTCTTCCGTTTCGGTTTCCGCCTCCGTTTCGGGGACCGTGCGGCTCTCTCCGGTAACCGTAACTCCGAGCTTTTCCGAAACGACCGAACCGTCTGAGGATGACGCCGTGATGTAAGTAGAACCTGCACCGACAGCCACGACCTCGTAGCCCGCCATTCCGCTCTGTACGGAGGTAGCGCTGACCGTTGCAACCGACTCGTCACCGCTTCTGAAAATGAGATCGTTTCCGTCCACGTTCGTAAAATTAAGGTATCCCGAAATTTTAGCCGTTCCGTCGGAAATATCGAGCACTATATCGCTGTTCCTGCAAAAGACGAGACTCTTTTCGTTTTGTCTGTCTGCACCGACTGCCGCGCACGAAAAGAGCATCGGCAGAAGCAGAAGAAGTGACAATATTTTTTTCATGCCGATGACTCCTTTACCTGTAGTATTTTTTCGATCCGCCACTCAATGCCTCGTGCTTTTCAACGGTGTGACGTATCTTATTTTTTACCGATTCTTTCAGCTCCGTGATCATTCTTCTTGATTTTTCGGCGGTTCTCGTCTTTCTTTCGTGCTCGAAAACAGCATTCTCAAGAGCCCCGACGGAGACACCGCCGACGGCGACGAGACCTTCTTCGTTTTTTTCAGCATAATACGTCAAAGGCGTGTATACCGCGAAATATCTGCAGCCTGCGGACGGTTTTTCCGCTTCTTCGAGAATGCGAAGACGCTTTTCATCGGCTTCTCCGAAAGAAGACAGTATTTTTCCGCCCCTGACGCGGAAAACCGAAATATCGGAAAACAGAGCTATGCCGTATCTTTCAAGTAAACGGCATAGCTCTGTCGACTTTTTCTCAAATTGCCTGTCCATCAGTCGATAAAATCAAACTCGATGCCGCAGAAGTTGACGGTGTCACCTTCCTCGCAGCCTGCTTCACGAAGTCTGTCGATGATACCTGCCTTGATGAGCGAGCGCTCGAAGTACATGAGTGATTCCTTGTCGTCGAAGTTAACACGTCCGACGAGCTTGTCTGCCCATTCGCCCTCGACGATGAACGAAGCATCGTCTCCGCGGTGGATCGTGACGGCGTCTGCACCTGCCATTTCGTCGTTTTCCGTGACGGGAGCGGCCTCCGATTCGTAGGTCAGTACCGGAGGAAGCGTTTCGAGCACTTTAGCCGTCTCGCTTATGAGTGCCTTGAGACCGAGTCTCGCGCCCGCGGAAATATAGACAACTTTGTATCCGAGCCTTTCGGCCTCCGCTTCAAGCTCTGCAGCCTCTTCCGATATCTCGGGGATGAGAGAGAACTCGTCTTCTCCGTTGACCATGAGGTCTGCTTTGTTGGCGGCGATTATTCTCGGACGGGCGGCAAGCGTCGGGGAGAATTTTTCAAGCTCCTCGTCGATGACTCTGAAATCGTCTATCGGACGTCTGCCTTCCGTACCGGCTGCGTCAACGACCTGAATGAGCATGCGGCATCTTTCGATGTGGCGCAGGAAGTCGTGGCCGAGTCCCGCGCCGTCTGCAGCTCCCTCGATGAGTCCGGGGATGTCGGCGGCTACGAAGCCTTTTTCACCGTCTACGGAGACGACTCCGAGTGACGGCTCGAGAGTTGTGAAATGATATTCCGCGATTTTCGGACGTGCCGACGAGATCGCCGCGAGCAGGGAAGACTTTCCTGCAGACGGCAGACCGACGAATCCGACGTCCGCGATCATCTTGAGCTCAAGAAGCACCTCTGCCTCGTCACCGGGAAGACCGCTTTTCGCGACTCGCGGTATCTGTCTCGTGGGCGTCGCAAAGTGCTTGTTGCCCCAGCCGCCTCTTCCTCCGCGGCACAGCACGAAATCATCGTCGTCGCACATGTCCTTGATGATCCTGCCCGATTCGGGATCGCGGATGAGAGTGCCCTTCGGCACCTTGATGACGACGTCCTCTCCGTTCTTTCCGTGGAACTTCGAGCCCTCGCCGTCACCGCCGTTTTCGGCGACGAATTTTCTCTTGTATCTGAATGCAAGCAGGGTATTGATCGAACTGTCACAGCGGAAGATGACGCTGCCGCCGTTTCCGCCGTCGCCGCCGTCGGGGCCTCCCTTGGCGACGTATTTCTCACGTCTGAAGGACACGGCACCGTTTCCGCCGGCACCCGCCTTGACGTATATTTTTATCTTGTCTATAAACATTTTCTTTCCCGTTATTTCCCGAATTTTTCGGTATATCTTACGATAGCTTTTTTGATAATTTCCTTTGCTTTGTCGGGACCCATGAGGTCGTCGACTGCCGTATCCTTGTTTTCAAGCTGCTTGTACACCTGAAAGAAGTGCGACATTTCGTTGAAAATGTGCGCCGGAAGGTCGTAGATCGAGCGGAACATATTGTAGTTCGGGTCCGAGAAAGGGATCGCGATGACCTTTTCGTCGGGGAGCCCCGAATCTATCATGTTGATGACTCCGATCGGATAGACCTGAACGAGAGTCATCGTGTTTATCGGCTCCGAGCAGATGACGAGCACGTCGAGCGGGTCGTTGTCCTCTGCGTAGGTGCGCGGGATAAAGCCGTAATTTGCCGGATAGTGGGTCGACGTGTAAAGAATGCGGTCGAGACGCATGATGCCCGTTTCTTTGTCGAGCTCATATTTCATTTTGCTGCCCTTTGAGATCTCGATCACGGCGGAAAAGGATTCGGGCGTGATTTTGTCCTTTCCGATATCATGCCATATGTTCATGCTGAGCCCCTCGTGTTATGTCAATTTATATTATTATATCACAATACCGGTCACAATACAACAATAAAATTGAAAGAGCGGTGAAAAGGCGGCAGTACCCGATATCATCGCTTTTTCCGTGCTTCTTCCGACACTTCCCGACGCATGACGAGAAGCACCGTCACGTTGACTACCGTCATGACTCCGACGGTAAGGTCGGCAAGAGCCCACGCAACGCCGGTATTTATAAGCCGTCCCGAAAAAGCCAGAACGGAGGATACAGCCGCGTACACGGCGCAGGGAAGCTTTGACTCTGTGAAATATCCTATCGCCGTGTTTGCGTAGTACAGCCCCGCCGCGAGAGTCGCATAAGCGAATAGGATAACGGAAACGCCGATCGCGCAATAAGCGCCGCCGCCGAGTACGTCACCGAATGCCGAAAGGGTGAGCGGTACCCCGTCGAGCCCCGTGAGCGTATTCTTCTTTTCGTATATCAGGATGACGAAGGCGGTCATGCTGCAAAGCACGAGCGTGTCTGCGATCACCTCGAAAATGCCGAAGCAGCCCTGATGATGCGGACTTTTCACGTCTGATGCGGCATGAGCCGTCGGAGCTGTTCCGCAGCCCGCCTCGTTTGAGAAAATTCCCCGCGTGACTCCGTATCTCAGCGCTTCACGCATCCCGAGGCCGACGGTGCCTCCCGTGACGCCCTTTACGGTGAACGCGCCCTTCAGGATATCGCCGAATATCTCGGGGAGCAACCGGAGATTCATGAAGATCACCGTAAGAGACAGAATGATATAAACTGCAGACAGGACGGGTATGAGAGAAGACATGAACGACGTGATCTTCTCCTTGCCGCCTACGGCGACGGCGACTACGCCGACGGCGAGAAGCGAGCCGACGAGGTACTTCGGCAGATCGGGGAAGACCGCACAGGCGGAGCCTGACTGAATGACGTTGCCCATGACGAGCGAGTTTACGATGCAGAGTGCCGCGAAAACGCCTCCGAGCACGCCCGAGCCCCGCTTTATATATTTCCGCATCCCGTCTCGCATGGTATACATCGAGCCGCCGTAGTGACGGACGCCGTCGCTTCTTCTGTACTTTACGGCAAGCACGACCTCTCCGTATTTTACGCTCATGGAAACGAGGGCACCGATCCACATCCACATGACTGCACCCGGGCCTCCGGCTGTAACGGCTGTCGCGACACCCGCGACGTTTCCGACGCCGAGCGTGCCCGCGAGTGCCGTACACATCGCCCTCCACGGGGAAGTTCCGCTTCCCGCCGCTGACTCCTTCAGGTCGCGGAAAAAACGGCGCGGAGAGAGAATTCGGTGCAGCCTCGTCTCAAATGCCAGAACCGCGCCGCAGAACGCGAGCATCACGGGCATGACCGCCCCATTCAGTATTTCAAGCATATTATCCCCTTTGTCATGTTAAAAAAGTTCCGCGTGTGAGCTCACACGCGGAACTGCCGCAATAGATTATATGACGTGACACGGGAAAAAATCACTTTGTCATCTTTCTCATGATCTCCCAGCCGGCGTCGTCGGAATAAGCGACGAACACGCCGTCGGAGCAGGTCGAGATGCTCTTATAGGCAAACGGCAGGACGACGTTTCCCACGGTGTCGATGACTCCGCATCTGCCGTCCGCGGTTTTCAGTACGCCGAGGCCCTCGGAGAACGGGGAAGCGTATGAATACACGGGCTCTGCTATCCACGCGCCGGTGTAATCCATGTAGCCGTACTTTCCGTCTCTTTCAAGGCAGATGATACCGTCGGAATACGACTTTATCTTGTATCCGACAGGAACGGGGAATATCTTTCCGCTCTTGTCTATCAGTACCTCGTCGGACGAGAAGACGAGTATCTTGTTGTTCGTCTGATAATTGAAGTAGTCTATCGTCTCGCGCCTAACTCTCACGAGCCCGTGGTCATAGTAGAAATAACCTATGCTTTCGGGGCCCGCCGATATCGGAGCCATATAGTTGGAAATGAGATACTTGTCTATCTTCGTGTCGTTGTATTTGTCAAGCGTCTTGAATGCACTGTTGCCGGACGAGTTTACGAAGAAGAGACCGCCGTCCTGATAATACTCTTCCGTCACGACGCAGCCGAGTCCCTCGCTGAAGTTGTACGCTCTGTCGAAGGACTTTTCGCTGATCTTCGTGTCGTAGAGCTTGTAGTTCCACGCGATCTTGTGCTTTACGTCTATCTTCGAGTCGAGCGTCTTTTTGTATTCGTTGTACTTTTCGGCATAGAGCTTCAGACCGCTGTCGGAAAGACCGTAATACGCGGGATAGTCGAAGTAGACACCGCGTCCGTCGACCGAGTCGTCGTAGTCGGACGGGGCGAAATATCCGCTGCCCGAGAGATAATAGTAGGCCTTCGTTTCCTCGTATCCCTCGTTTCCGACCTCAAGCAGCTTTTTTACTTCTTCCTTGATCTTTTCCTTCAGCTCGTCCTCCGTCAGCTTCTTGTATTCTTCCTTTTCTGTGTCGAGGCCCTTGATCTTTCCCTCGACGAGGACGGAGTTTTCCTTTTCGTGCGGTTCGCGCACCCGCGTTATCTTCTTTTCTTTTTCAATATCGAAGCCGTCCCAGAGCGCGTTGCCGACCGTCGTCATGCGGTAGAACAGCGGATTTCCCGACGCGTCTCTCGTATAGGCGGGGATATAATCGGTGTCGTTGAAGCTTGTTAAAAATCTGCCCGTGTTGGAGTAGACATCAATGCTTTCGCCGTTGTCGACGAAGATGAAGCCCATGTACATTTCCATCGCGGGACGGGCCTCCGTCGCGTCGGTGTATACGGCCTCGAACTTCGCATAGTCGCTCGTCTGCTTCTGCTCGAGCTTCTTTACCGTTCTGTCACGGAGAGAATACTTGTCGGGGAGGGTGAAGCCCGCCTTCATCTTCGCGATGACGAAGCTGTTTCCGTCGTACGGAAGATCGGTCGTGCGGTATCCCTCGGCGACGAGGTTGCCGGCACCGGAGAGCTTCGCTTTTTCGGCGGAAAACTTCGTCGGATCGCTGACTTTTACCACGCTGTCCGACGGGGAAGTCACGATCTGACCGATTATTTCTTCGACCGTGATCGTCGGCTCTTTCTCCTCGCGGGTGAAGATGTCGCTCGTCGTTTCCTCGGTCTCCTCAGTCTGAAAAACGGGTTCTTCCTCTTTCTTACGGCTGTTGCCGATGATGAGCGCGACGGATGCAAGCACAAACACAAATACAAGGAGTATTGACGTTATTCTTTTTTTCATGTTAAACTCCTTTACTTGTGGTATTTTCCGCCCGACGAGATCTCGTGAGCTCTGTATACGGCCTCGTAGAGCATGACGCGCGCAAGCTTGTGCGGGAAGGTCATTTTTGACATCGAGAGCTTCAGATCGGCTTTCGCCTTCACCTTATCGGAAAGGCCGAACGACGAGCCGATGATGAGAGTGACCGATGAATACCCGCTTGTCGCCGTTTTGTCGAGCAGGGAGGAGAATTCCTCCGAGGTCATATGTACTCCCTCGACGCACATGGCGATGACGTAAGAACGTGAGGGGATCGCCGCGAGGATCTTCTCCGCCTCGCGGTCAAGCGCGGCGCTTATCTGCGAGGGCGACGGATTATCGGGCAGCTTTTCGTCTTTCAGCTCGATCTCACTGACGTGACACTTGCCGCCGAGCCTTTTTTTGTACTCGTCAGCCGCTTCGCGGAAATACTTTTCTTTGAGCGAGCCGAGAGCTATCAGGTTGATATTCTGCATCTTAACTGATTTTCCGTATCAATTCTTCGAGATATATCTCAAAATAATTCACGAGTATCGTCACGACCATCGGGAGAAAAACGTACAGAAGCTTTCTTGCCTTCGGCTTCCTTACGGCTTCTTTTTCGAGGTATTCCGTCTTTCTGTCCTCGGACCAGTCAGCCGGCAGATTTTCTCTCGGCGTCGGAGCCGGTGACATCGTCATGCCGTTCATGAAGAAGAATATGACGAACAGCAGCGTCGCGATCCCGACGTAAGCCGTGATGCCGACGTAGTAGATCCTGTGGTCGAATTTATCGGCAAAATAAAGAATTGCTTTGTAGATCGCAAAAACGAGAATGAAAATGCCGACGAGCGCAAAGACTTTTTTCTTTGCGCTCTTTTTTACGGTGATTTTTTTCATATTTTCAGTTCAACGGCGCCGTCGCGTCTGACGGAGAGAACGTGGCATGAGCCTTCTCCGAAGACGGAGTCCATGAGAGCCTTGTATTCTGCCGTGTCGGATACGGGGACGAACGCCTGGATCGTTCCGGCAAAGCCGCCGCCGTGGACTCTGCACGCGGATTTTTTACCCTTGAGGAAGTCTTCGGTTATGCAGAGTGCAGCGGAAAGTCCCTGCTCGGAAACGTTCTTCGTCGTGTAAACGTTCTGGCAGTAGCAGAAGCTCGAAAGCCCGCTTGCCGTCTCGCCTGCGAGGAACGCATCGACGTCGCCCGCCTTAAGAGCCTTGACCTGCGCGCCGACTCTTTCGTTCTCTCTGATGAAGTGCATTGCACGGAGGAACGCGCGGTCTCCGCATTTTTCGCGGATGAGTGCGGCGTTGTCCGTGATGTCTTTCATTTCAAAGCCGCGGAGAACTTCACGTCCGAGAACTGCTGCGACCGACTTCATTTCTGCGGGTACGGAGGCGTAGTCTTCGTTGAGGTCGGCGTGATTTCCGCCGGTGTTGACGATGCAGAGGGAATAGCCTGCCTTCGTGAGGTCGAAGTCGAGGCTTTCGATGACGGGATTCTTCGGATCCATGAAATCGATCGTGATAAATCCGCCGACTGCGCACGCGGTCTGATCCATCAGTCCGCAGGGCTTGCCGAAGTATACGTTCTCGGCGTACTGAGCCATTTTCGCGATCTCGACGTTCGGTACCTTTCCGTCGTTGTAGAGGTGATTCAGGATATTGCCGACCATGACCTCGAAAGCGGCGGACGAGGAAACGCCCGAGCCCTTGAGCACGTTCGACGTGGTGTAAGCGTTGAAGCCGCCGATCTTGTATCCGGCGTTCAGAAATGCCTTCTGCATGCCTGCGATGATGGCAGCGGAAGTGAAGAAAAGGGACTCGTCGACGGAGTCGCACTTGCCCTTTGCCACAACGTCCTCGGGGAAGCCTTCGCTCTTGATGCGGACGACTCCGTCATCCGTTGCGGAAGCGACGGCGAGAATGTCGAGGTTGACGCTTGCGGCGACGACTCTGCCGTGGTTGTGGTCGGTGTGGTTGCCGGAGATCTCACTTCTGCCGCCGACGGAGAAAAGTCTCACGTCAGCGTCTCCGTACAGCTCGGAGAAGCTGTCGAGTGCCTTTGTATATCTCTCACGCTCTGCGGGGATCTTTGCCGCGTCGACAGAGAGAGAGTCAGTCAGAGCGGAGTCGAGTTTTCCGTCCGAGATAAGCTTTTTAAAGTCGATATTCTTCATTTCGGTTCCTTTCGGCTAAAGACGCCAATGTCTTTTTTTCTTATTATACTATTTTTTCACCCGTTTCACAAGAGAAATATGTAAATATTTATCTTGTTAAAACTTTCATTCTGTGTTAAAATACTAAAAAAGCGAAGGGAGTGACGGAGAGTGAAGATAAAAGCGGGACTGTCGCCGATGGCGGGCTTCACGGACGCGCCGTTCAGAGTGATCTGCTCGGAAATGGGCGCAGACTACACGGTGACCGAAATGGTCTCTGCGGTCGCAGTCTGTTATGGCGACAAAAAGACCTTCGCGATCTCCGGAATTTCGCCCCTTGAAGCGCCCTGCGCCATTCAGATTTTCGGTCACGATCCGGAAATGATGGCACACGCTGCAGAGGTGCTGATCGAAAAAGCCGAAGTCGCGCCCTGCGCGATCGACGTAAACATGGGCTGCCCCGTGAGAAAGATCGTCACCTCCGGCGACGGCTCCGCGCTGATGAAAACGCCGCCTCTTGCCGCCCAGATCGTGAAAAAGGTAAAAGAAGTGACTGAAAAGCACGGTCTGCCTCTTTGGGTGAAGATCCGTGCGGGATGGGACAAAAAGAGCATCAACGCGCCGTATTTTGCATCCGTCGTCGCCGACGCGGGTGCTGACAGGATAACGGTACACGGCAGAACGAGAGACATGATG
>JAKSPW010000030.1 GCA_024404435.1 Clostridia bacterium
TTACCAACGCACGGAAAAGACATGTTTGACAGTCTGGAACCAAAGATCCCCGCGCGGAAGGCTCTTGTCGGCACGCTCCGCGAAAAGTACGCTTACGCGTCCGTGCTCGCCGTAGCCGATGACGCGCGCTCGTGGAGAGTCGGCAGAAGCGGAGTGAACATCCGCTCCGGCAGCTTCGGCGGCGGCACCGGATTCGTCGTGCGCGTCTTCGACAAGGTCGGCTGCGCCGAGTACTCTTTCAACGAATTCTCCGAAGAGAAAATCGGTGATATAGTCTCCGCTATCGACGAAAGGATAGCCGCGCAGACGGCAAATCTGCCCGATGGCATCACGCCGCTCCCGACGCCGATCCCGAAGGACGAGCCGGCGCGCCTCAAAAAGTCTACGCCTTATAAGGTCGACCCGAGAGAGCTCGGCGACGAGGCGATAATCGAAAAGCTCAGAAAGACGCGCGAAAAGGGACTTGAAACAGAGGGCATCCTCGACGTCATCGTGAACGCAAGCTACCGCGCGTGCAGAAAGATATTCATCTCCGAAAACCGCGAGCTCGATCAGACGCTCATGTGGACCTGCGGCGCGATCGCCGCTCTCGCTTCCCGCGGCGAGGAGATCAAGGACGCATACCGTCCGTACTCCGTTCTCGGCGGCGCTGAGGTCTTCGACACGATGGAGGACGACGTGACGAGCGTCACGAAGACCGCGCTCGAGCTTCTCGCATCCGAGCCCATCGTCCCCGGCGAGTACGACTGCGTGTGCGACCCCGCGACGACAGGCATGATCGTCCACGAGGCGTTCGGCCACGGCGTCGAGATGGATATGTTCGTCAAGGACAGAGCTCTCGCGCGTGAATACATGAACGATACCGTCGCAAGCTGCCACGTCACGATGCACGACGGCGCGGCTGTCGACGAGGCGGCGACCTACTTCTTCGACGACGAGGGAACGCTCACGGGCGACACGGTAGTCATCGATCACGGCACGCTGAAGGGAGGCTTCGTAGACGCTCTGAGCGCCGCGAGACTCGGAGTCGAGCCCACCGGCAACGGCAGACGCGAGAGCTACGAGAGAAAAGTCTACACCCGCATGACGAACACCTATTTCGAGGGCGGAAACGCGACGAAAGAAGAGATGATCGCTTCGATCGGCTACGGCTTCCTGCTCGAGAGCCCGTCGAGCGGCATGGAGGACCCGAAGAACTGGGGCATCCAGTGCATGGTCTCGATCGCGCGCGAGATAAAGGACGGCCGTCTGACCGGAAAGATCTTCTCCCCGATCGTGCTGACCGGCTACGTTCCGGACCTACTCAAGTCCGTCTCGATGATGTCGGGCGAGGTCGAGCTGTCCGGCAGCGGCTACTGCGGCAAGGGACACAAGGAATGGGTCAAGGTCTCCGACGGCGGCCCGTACATGAAGGCAAAGATAAGGCTCGGTTAAGGAGGACGCGTGAAAATGTTTGAAAAAATAATCGAAATCCTCAAAAAATCTTCCGCCGACGCATGGCGTCTCACGGAAAAAACGGAAGAAACGGGCGAGCTCTTCTTCGTGAAGCATCAGCTCGACACGAGAAGGATCAAAGATACGCATAAATTCTCCGTCACCGTCTTCAAGGACGGCGAGGCGGGAGGAAATAAATTGCGCGGCTGCACGGACACGGAGATCCTTCCGTCCGACGGAGAAGACGAGATCGAGAGACGGATCGCTGACGCCGTCTACGCCGCGGGATTCGCGATGAATCCGTACTACGAGCTCGCAGACGCCGTCACGGCACCCAAAATAAAGAAGACGGGAAGCCTCGCGGAAGACGGGATCGCCGTCTCGATCGGCAAAATGGCGAAGGCTCTCTTCGCTCCCGACGTGAGAGAGGATGCTTTCCTCAACTCCGCGGAGATCTTCGGCCACAAGAGATCCGTCAGGATCGTCACGTCCGCAGGCACCGACGTCAGCTACACCGACGCCGAGGTCAAGGGCGAATTCGTCGTCCAGTGCAAGGAGCCCGAGGACGTCGAGATGTACCACGACTTCAAGTACGACTCGTGCGACACCGACGCGCTCTCGGAAAAGGTCGCGGAGGCGCTCGACTTCGTCGCTGACCGCGCAAAGGCGGAAAAAGTGCTGAAAAGCGGAAAATACGACCTCGTGCTCTGCGGCGCGGAGGTCGAAGAGGTGCTCGGCTATTACGCCGAGAGGGCAAACGCAGCGATGATCTTCCCGCACTACTCGACGTGGAAGGCAGGCGACGACGTTCAGGGCGAGACGACGGGCGAAAAGCTCGCGCTGACGCTCACGGCAACGAGTCCGTACAGCTCCGAGGGCATCGCGATGAAGGATCTGCCGCTCGTGAGAGACGGCAAGCTCGAAAACGTCTTCGGCACGACACAGTTCTGCCGCTACCTCGGCATAACGCCGACGGGCAACCACTCGAAGCTCACCTGCGAGAACGCGGGAACGCTCTCTTTTGAAGAGATGAAGCGTGAAAACTGCCTCGTGGCAGTCGCTTTCTCCGACTTCCAGATGGATTCGTTCTCCGGCCACTTCGGAGGCGAGATCAGACTTGCGTATCTGATCGCGGACGGAAAAATCACACCCGTCACGGGCGGCTCCGTCAACGGAAGCCTGCTCGAAGCACAGAAAAGCCTCGTCTTCTCGACTGACAGATATAAGTCGGCTTCGTTCGACGGACCGTACGCCCTCAAGATGAAGGACGTCGCCGTCGCTGGCCTCTGAAACATTAAAATCATTTAACGGAGGAAAAAACCATGAAAAAAATCACAGCACTTTTACTCGCAGCGATGATGATCCTTGCACTTGCTGCCTGCGGCGGAAAAACCGAATCCGACACGCAGAAGGAAACCGATGAGCCGAAGGTGACCGCAGAAGACACCGAGGATATCGAAGACACCGAGGATATCGAAGATACCGAGGAAATCGAAGACACCGAAGACGTCGACACCGTCGACACAGAGTTCCCTGAGGGCGATCCCGCCGAATACGGCAGAGAGTTCTGGGAAGAGAAGTACCCGGGCGAGAACATATGCCCGTTCTACATCGACGAAGACGGAACCGAGCGCAGCTATTACTGGGTATCCGGCGCGGACGGCTGGGACGGCACGATCGGAACGTGGATCGAGCAGCCCTTCAACTGGAACGGCTGGCACAAGACCGACGACGGCAGCATCGTGAACGAGGACGAAACGCTGAAGATCACCGACGACTGGGCAAACGGCGACGAGGGTCTGTCGAGCTGCTGCACGGTCACCACCGAGCCGTACGACAAGGACAGCACGGAAACGGCAGATGCCGGAGAAGTGAGCGAGGAGTGGCCGTTCGCGGACTACGAAAAGCCCGAGAACTGCGAGATCGACGAGATCGAGGATTACGGCTCATTTGCAAAGGTCTACGTGAAATGGGACAGCAAGGACGCCGCAATGGAGTATAAAGAAGCTCTCGGTCTGAGCGGCGGAACGACTGCCGACATCGACGGTGCTTATGAGTACAACAGCTCCAAGGTCATGATCTCCTATTCCGAGACGAGTGAGCTTGCAAACTTTATCGTAATATACGAGTAATATCGCAGGTACTGCGGCAGAGTATCTCTGCCGGTAAAAAATCAAGAAACGAAAACGGTTTCCGCGGCTGTCGCCGCGAAAACCGTTTTTTCGTTGTTTTTTCCGAAGGGAAAGCTTTTATCTTATTTCTCCGTCCGGCTTTTCCGGAGGCTCTTCACCGAAGCCGTCGGGCTTTTCGGGAGGCTCGCCCATTCCGTCCGTTTTAAGCAGATCCATGACGTCCTCTATCGTCGCGTCGTCGGGGAGAGACGCGACTTTTTCCTTGAAGTCTTTTATGTCGAAGTCACCGCCGAAGCCGTCGGGTCTCTTTCCGTCGGGCATTCCGGGGCGCTCGCCGCCCGGTCCGCCGCCGATCTCGCGCGTTACGCTTCCGACCTCGAGCGACTGCTCCTCGCCGTCTACCGTGACCGTGCCGCCGTAATAGTACACGCCGTCCTCGGAGTCTATCGCGCTGTCGGGCACTCTGATGCCGTTCACGGCGACGTTTCCGCTCTTCAGGACGACGAATCCGTTGGAGTCGACTCCGTCGCCCTCCGCGCCCTGCGCGGCGTTGACCGTGAGAGAGGCGCCGTCGAAGATCACGACGGAAACGTTGTCCTCGTTCACGTTGATGCCGTCGTCCTCGGAATTGACGGTGATATCGCCGCCGAGGAAGGCAAGATGCAGCTCGCTGTCAATGCCCTCGAAGCCCGAGTTCACGGTCAGTTTGCCGCCGCCCGTGACGTTCATCGTGACGTACGAATAGAGCGCGCCGTCCGTTTTTCTCATCTTTTTCTGAACTTTTATTTCCGAGGTGTCGTCCTCGTTTTTGTACTTCGTCTTGAGCATACGGAACACGTTTTTGCCGCTCACGGCGTTCTCCGTGCCGTCCGCGATCACAAGAGTCGCGCCCGCATCCGCGGTGTCGACCTCCGCCGTGTGCTCGTCTTTTTCCTCCCATGCGTTGTCGCACTCATAGAGGTCGTCGAAGATGATGCCGGGCGCGACGGTGCAGTTTACGTCCGCGCCGTTAAGTATCAGCGTGACCTTCGCCGTCCCGTCCGTGAACGTTTCGTCCTCGTCACCGAGGTCGATCTTTATCTGACCCGACCACTCGCCGGAGAGGGAGTAGGTCCCCGCCTTCGTGATGTGGAGGACTCTGTTTTCAGAGGCTTCTTCCTCCGTGTGCATCATCTGCGTCGGGAGAGCGGCGCCGAGCACGGGGAGAGTCGCAAAAATATAGCCGTCGTTCTCGCCGTCGGAGTAGTACGCCGCCCACTCCGTCTCGCCGTCGTAGTTCACCTTCGTGAACGAGTCCTCGGGCAGGGAGGGATAGTAGTACAGCTCGCTGTCGATATACGCCGCCGCGTCGGTGTCGGGCTCACTGCCCGTGTAGTATTCGGCGGGCGCATCCTTCACGTCGGTGTGGGCCGCAGTCGGGTCGCAGTGCCACGTGTAGTCGAATTCTTCGACGCTCTCGCCGTCGAGGGTCGCCGTGTGTCCCGAGAGCACGATCTCGTGAACGTCGGGCTCCCCGTCCGGCTTTTCGGCCTGAGGAACGGTCTCGGTTTCCGTCTCCGTCGCGGCAGTCGTTTCCGTTGCCGCCGCGCTTTCCGTGTCGGCGGTTTCACCCGCGCCGCAGGACGCGAGGAGAGCCGCGCAGAGAACGAGGCTCAGAAGTGTAAAAATAAATCTTTTCATAGTCTTCTCCTTTACTGATGTGCCTTTATTATACCCCGCGAAAGTGAAACTTTTCTGACGGGGATGTGAAGACGTCGGGGAAGAATACTGAGTTTTCAGCCCGTATGAGAGAATATAGCTCTCCCGCGCGTGAGGTTTCGGCTTTTCGATATTTCTGTGTGCAGATGTTCTTGCTGATTTCTCTTTTCCTGCTCTCTTCACTCAAAAAAGCACTGCTTTCGCAGTGCTTTTTTGTTTTTTTCGTTTACGCGTCGATCATGTCGAGTGCTTTCTCGACGGAAGTTACGACGTACTGAGCCTTTGCTTCTTCGTTTGCCTTGTCAACGGCTGCGTCGCGGAGATTCGTCTTGATCTCGGACTTCCAGCTCGTGTCGCCTGCTGCTACGTAGTAGACGATGTGCCAGCCGTAATCTTTGGATTCGATGAAGTCGTAGTCACCGGCTTTTCTGCTGCCGTCAAAGAGCCACTCGTCATATTCCGTGATGAAGCTTCCCTGTGCGACGTCTTCGTACAGACCGCCGTTCTCGGCAGAGCCCGGATCCTCAGAGTACTCTTTTGCAAGTGCGATGAGGTCTTCTTCCTTGGCGCCGTCGGCGACCCACTTGTCGTAGATCTTGCGAGGCTCGGTGTCGTTTTCGTAAGTGCTGTGGTTGAAGAGGACGTGTCTCGTATCGGCGGAAGCGATGCTCTCGTCTCTTGCTCTCGATTCGGTCACGAGGATAACGGTGAACACGCCGTTCTCTTCGTCGTCAAATTCCTTGACGTCGCCCTTGTTTGCCGTGAAGATCCACGCGCTCTTTTCGTCGGAGCTGTTAAGCGTTGCGCCCTTCTTCGTGAGCTGGGGGATGGCGGACTCGATGTCCTCGTCGGAGAGATTCATGGAATTCTTCAGGTAAGCCTTGACTGCAGCGGTGAAGCTTTCCTCATCCGTGCAGGCAGCGAGCTTCTCGGCGCCTTCTCTTGCCGTCTTGATGGCAGCAGCCTTCGTTGCTTCATCGGGCTCGATCTCGTTGCCCTCTTCGTCCTTCTCGGCCTCGGGGAGCACGTCCTTATAATCGAATGCGAACGTGAGGTAGCTTGCTCTGTCGTAGGTATCCTTGTGTGCTTCGTATTCCTTTTCGAGCGTTTCATCGGAAACGTCGACTGCGTCGGAGATCGACTGCGAATACTTGTCGGCGAGGACGGAGAGCTCAGCGCAGTGTCTGAGGTCGCTTTCGTTTACTGTCAGACCGTACATTGCTCTGATGTAGTTCTTGAGGGAGTAGTTGTTGGCTTCCGCACTTTCGGCGATGCCGTCGACGTAAGCGTCGATGGAATCGTAATCCTCGTCGTCAAGCTCGATGCCGGCAGCCTTGGCTGCTTCGCATCTGCTGAGGATGTCGGACGCGGAGTCGACTGCCTGACCCATGAAGTAGTCGTACCAGGTGCCCTCTGCCATGTCGCAGTTCTGGTTCTTGAGAGAGACGCCCTTCTTAATGCCGAGGTCGATTCCGAACTGGCTGTACAGGCTGTTCATGTTCTGATAGGTGCTGTAGAAGAAATACGACATGTCGGAAGCGGAGAACGAGAAGTTTTCCGTCTCGAGAGCCGTCGTTTTGCGTTCCTTGATGCCGGAGTCTGCAAGCGAGTTGTAGACCGTAAGTCCGATGAGGAGTGCGGCGACGACTACGACTGCCGCGATGATGAGTACCTTCTTGAGTACTTCCTTGCTGTCTGTTTTCTTAATGTTTTTCTTGCTCACTTTTATGTGACCGCCTTTCGTGGTTTGTGTCTATCGGTAATGATACTCTGCTATTATACCATATTTTCGCAAAGTTTCAAATACTTTTTCCGTTTTTTTTCAAAAAATGGGGATTTTCAGCTTCCGCGCCGTCATTTTCCGGGGTCCCAGACCATTCCCGGGGCAAGTCCGGTGCCGCTGACGATCACGAGATCGTTCTCGGCGAGGTAGTAATAATACGTCGGCTCGCCGTCCTCGGTGACTTCCGACGTGGGGATCGGCTCCGCGTCTGAGGCTATCTCGCAGAGCACGTATCCGTCCTCCTCGCGGATCGAGCGGATGAGTCTGAAGGTGACGACCGATCTGTTAAGTATGAATACTCCCTCATGCCCGTCGTAGTGGCGCACCGCCGTGACGGGGAGCCTGAAGCAGTTCAGTTCGCTCACGGTGACGGAGGCTTCCTGCAGTCTCGTGAAATCGAAGCCCTCGGGGAGTCTCAGGCACTCGAAGATCACGACGGAGTCGTCTCCTCCGACGAGTACGGAGGTGACCTTCATTTCAAGATGCCTTGATTCGTTGTTCTTCAGGGTGACGGTATAGCCGGCTCCTTCTTGGAGACGGGCGGCTTCTTCCTTTTTCATCGGGCAGGCGAGATACCATTTAAGGCTTTTCATTATCTTGCCCGCGGTGTTCTGCGATGCGGCGGGATCGCAGGCTCCGGCGCGCGAGATCATGTCCTTCACCTCGGAATAGGTGAGAGACGCGGCGTTCTCGGCGGAGAGCACTCCCTCGTAGCCGTCGCACTCGGAGTAATAGTACCCCGGGACGGGAGCCGTGCAGGTGCCGAGGCTCGCGCCGAGTCCCGATCTGAGTGAGGCGACCTCGCTCTCGAGAGAAGCGATCTCGGCGGCGAAGTCGGTGACTCTGCCGGTCATGACGCCGAGGCGTCTGATGTCGAGGAGCATGTCGCTCTTGTATGCCGCGGCCCTGTCGGGGCTGCCGCTTTCGGCGGCGCGGCGGATCCCGATGACGGAATCCGAGATCTCACGGTCGATCGCCGTGGTGTCCCCGACGGTGAGGTGCTGGCTCTGACATCTTTTATAGAATTCTATCTGCTCCTCGAGCAGGAGGATCTTCGTCTGCGAGCCGGAGGTCGTGCCGGAATACGCTTCGGCGACGACGCTGCCCGCCCTGACCTTTTCTCCGTCTCTCACGACGGGAGTCGGGATCTGACCGGAGGCACCGAGCGGCACCGTCACCTCGTCGCGCAGGACGTACGCGTCGCAGCTTATGGTGTCGGGGTAGCTGACCGAGGACGCGAAGACCGTTTCGAGTCCCGATTTCATCTCGCTCGAAAGGCGGAATCCGATATAGAAAACGAGTCCTATCGCCGCCGCCGAGACTGCGATGTACAGTGCCACGCGCCCGAGATATTTTTTGTCAAACAATGCTTTTTTGCCCATCGCGTCCGTCCTTTCGTTTTATTTGAGGCCGACGACCGCAGTCACGGACTTCGTCGGCGAGAGTAATAAGCTGTCGTTCAGCGTCAGCCCGATCCTTCTCGGAGCGTCGAGAAGCGAGATGACGTTTTTCTGATATTCAAGCGGGAAATCCCCGTATCCGGGGCTGAAGCGGGTGGTGGTCTCAAGCCCGTTCACGCCCGCGTCGAGGGCAAGGTCCGCGCAGAAGAGGTCGCACAGCGCCTCGATCCGCTCGGCACCGAGCGCGTCGAGAAGAAGCGCCTTCGCCGGCGAGATAACACCGTATTTCGCGATCAGTCTGTCGATGCCGACACCGATTGTCGCGGCGAAGACCACCGCGCGGCGGCATCCTTCAAGGCGGCGCGTCACGTCCTCACCCGGGAAGAGCGCGTCGGTGACGGTGTGGCAGACGGCGAACTTCAGTACGCCTTCCGCTTCGCTTTCGCATTCGCGGAGAAGACGCGTCACGTCCTCTGCTTCTCCTCTGAGTCCCGCGTATCGGAGTACCTCCGCCTCGTTTACCGGCGGAGCTCCGTAAAACTTCGTGAAAACGGGTGTCATGCTTTATTTCCCAAAATGCAGGTGAGGTTGCCCTTGATGCTTGCCGCCACGTCGGGCTTGTTCATCGAGTAGACGTGGACGTTCGTGATGCCGTTGGCGAAAAGGTCGATTATCTGATCCGTCGCGTAGGCGATGCCGGCCTGCTTCATCGCGTCTGCGGAGCCGCCGAAGCGGTCCACGAGAGCCTTGAAGCGCCTCGGGATGAACGAGCCGGAGAGCTTAATCGCACGGTCGAGCTGACCCGCGTTCGTGATCGGCATGATGCCGGCGACCACCGGCACGGTGATGCCCGCTTCTCTGATGCGGTAGAGGAAATTATAGAAAAGATCGTTGTCGAAGAACATCTGCGTGGTGAGAAAATCGCAGCCCGCGTCGACTTTTTCCTTGAGATATTTCACGTCCTCGCGGCTGTCGGTGCTTTCGGGATGGATCTCCGGATAGCATGCGCCTCCGATGCAGAAGTCCGTGCCCGATTCCTTAAGCTCGCGGACGAGATCGACCGCGTGGCGGTAATCCCACTTCGATCTGTCGTCGTTTTCCGTTCCGGGAACGAGATCGCCTCTCAGTGCCATGACGTTTTCGATGCCGGCGGCCTTCATGTCCTCGATGCGGGCATGAACGGTCTCCTTCGTGGAGGAGACGCAGGTGAGATGGGCGAGCATGGGTACGCCGTACTCTTCACCGAGGGATTTCGCGAGGTCGAGCGTGTAGCGGCTCGTTCCGCCGCCCGCGCCGTAGGTGACGCTCATGAATGCGGGACGGAGCGCGGCGATCTGCCCGGCGGCGTCCTTCACGCTTTCAAATGCGGAGTCCACCTTCGGAGGGAATACCTCGAAGGAAAGAGACGGAACGTCTCCGTGGATTATTTCGGAAATCTGCATATTTTCTCCCCCGTGCCCGCAGGGCACACTTCCGTTGATACGTTATTATAATATAATAGCACATCCGCGCGATTTTTGCAATAGGGCGTTGAACGCCCCGCACTCTGCA
>JAKSPW010000031.1 GCA_024404435.1 Clostridia bacterium
TTCCCTCGTACTCTCCGACGGCGTCAAAGGTCGTGGCGGAGTGCTTCATCACGCCTATGATATGATCGACGAGCGGGCCCGCGTCGTCGGTTATTATCAGAAAGGATTTGCACTGATTGAGGTTTTCCATCACCTCGTCTATGAGAAAGGCTTTTGCAAAAAGTCCGAGAAGCGAATAAAGTCCCGTGGTCAGTCCGAACACGGGAAAAGTCGAAAGAGCGATCAGAAAATCGGTCGCGAGAAGCGCCTTTCCGACGTCAAGGCTCGTGTACTTTTTCATGATAAGTGCGATGACGTCGGTGCCGCCCGACGACGCGCCCGAGTTGAATATCACGGCGGTGCCGAACGAAGAAAGGAGAATTCCGATAACGAGTTCAAGGAAGGGCTGATCTGTCAGGGGTGCCTTCAGTGGGCAGACGAGCTCGAGCGTCCGTGTTAGCCCGGAGAAGACGAGACTGCACCAGACGGTCCCGATACCCGTTCCGCGTCCGAGTACAAAGAATCCGACAGACAGGAGCACAAGATTAAAAAGCAGAATGAGTCCTCCCGGAGTGACGTACGGCAGGACCTTTGCGAGCACCGTTGAGATACCGCTGACACCGCCCGTTGTGAAGCCGTTCGGAATCTTGAAAAAATAAATGCCGACGGTCATGAGGACGGTACCCACGGTCATCGACAGATATTTACGGATCGTTATTGATTTTGAGATCATTTTTTTGCTTTCCTTTCGGATATTTATGATTATTATCCGCAGGAAAGGCGAAATTTAGTCTTCAAACGGGGCAATCAGCTCGTGCATTGCCGGGCAGAGCTCTTCGACCGGAACGGTGGACGAGCACTCGAACGCGAGCCAGCCGTCGAATCCGGTCTTATATATCGCCTCGAAGATCTTCGAGTAGTTCAGCTCACCCGTGCCGGGCTGTGCCCTGCCGGGATTGTCGGCGATATGGAAATGAGCGATATGCTCTATATTTTCGGTTATGTTTCTGATAACGTTGCCCTCGGTGACCTGCTGATGATAGATATCGAAAAGCACTTTTACGTTCGGGCTGTTCACAGCTTTTACGACGTCGAACGCTTCTGCGCTCGTCGTGAGGAAGTGACCGGGATGATCGACGATCACGTTCAGCGGCTCGAGGCAGAGCGTCACGTCAAGCTCTTCGCACACGGGAGCAGCGGCAGACAGATTCTTTATCATCGCCTCGTGCTGGGCTTCGGGGCTCACTCCCTCTCTCGCGTTTCCGGAGGTCAGAACTATGTTCTTCGTTCCCATTTTGTGAGCCGCTTCGGCAGTCTCGGAGAGTGCCTCGACGAGGAAAGGCGCCGTGTCGTCCCACACGATGCCGTGACTCCAGAAGACCTTTTCGTTCAGCTTTGCGTCGCGGGACGCGAGCAGGAGCATCGAATTCTCCATTCCGGTCTCGTGAAGGACTTCTGCCGCCGCATCAACGTCGATGTCTTTCCATCCGAGTATCTCAACGGCACGAAAACCGTACTTTTTTGCCGTTCTGACGTTATTTTCAAAGCTTCCGCCGTACCACGGCGCAGCTGAAAACTTCATGATATCTCTCCTTAATATGGTTTATTTCAGTATATCAAAATATGCGTATTTTGTCAATCAAAAAGCCCGAATAAATCGGGCTTTTTATTCAGTTTTCTTCGTTCGGTCCGTCGGAGCCGTCTCCGTCACCGTCCTGCTTGTCTTCGGACTTTTCTGGGGCCTGGAAGTTTTCCATGAATTCGGAGAAGGTCATCGTGTGGGACGTGCCGTTTTTATCGTGTTTTGACTGTTCGGCTTCCCTTTCCGCCTCTCTCTTCTTTTCCTCTTCCTTTATGCGCTCAGCGCGGGCCTTGTTTTCTTCCTCACTGCGGCGGCGCTTTTCGGCGACCATTGCCTCGAGCTCTTCGATCGTTGCGTCGCCTTCCATCGCACGCTCGAACTGTGCCTGCTCCATGACCTCGTTCTTGAGCAAGAACTCGGCGATGAAGTGCATCTTTCCGACGTTTTCTCTGAGAAGGACTTCGCATCTTTCAAACTGCTCTTCGATGATCCGTCTGACTTCTGCGTCGATCTTGGCAGCCGTCTCTTCGGAATAGTTTCTCGTGTTGTTGAAGTCTCTTCCGAGGAAGACCTCGTCACTCGAATGCTCGCTTCCGTAAAGAATCGGGCCGAGCTCGTCGCTCATGCCGTACTTCATGACCATGTTCTTGGCAATGGCGGTAGCGCGCTCGATATCGTTGGACGCTCCGCCCGAGATATCGTCGAAGATGATCTTCTCGGCTACGCGGCCTGCGAGAAGCTCGCAGATCTCGTCCTTGAGACCGTTTTTGAAGACGCTGTATTTATCTTCCGTCGGCGGGTTGAGCGTATATCCGAGAGCACGTCCGCTCGGGATGATCGATATCTGACGGACGGGATCGAGCGACGGCAGAACGTGCGCGATGATCGCGTGGCCTGCCTCGTGATAAGCGGTCTTTTTCTTTTCTTCCGGCTTGATGCGGTTGTTCTTCTTCGGCATGCCGACGATGACCTTCGTCGTCGCCTCTTCGATGTCGTTCATGCCGATGAGAGACTTGCCCTTGCGGGCAGCGAGAAGGGCTGCTTCATTGAGAAGGTTTGCAAGATCGGCACCGGTAAAGCCGACCGTCGTCTGCGCGATGCGGGCGAGATCGACGTCTGCCTCAAACGGTTTGTTCCTTCCGTGTACCTTCAGTATCTCTTCTCTTCCCTTGAGGTCGGGATAGTTTACGGTGATCTGTCTGTCGAAGCGTCCCGGTCTGAGGAGCGCGGGGTCGAGGATGTCGGGACGGTTCGTCGCCGCCATGACGATGACTCCCTCGTTCGTTCCGAAACCGTCCATCTCAACGAGGAGCTGAGTGAGCGTCTGCTCTCTCTCGTCGTGGCCGCCGCCGAGGCCTGCGCCTCTGTGACGTCCGCCGGCGTCGATCTCGTCGATGAAGATGATAGCCGCGGGATTCTTTCTCGCCGTATCAAAGAGGTCGCGGACGCGGGATGCGCCGACGCCTACGTACATTTCCACGAAATCGGAACCGGAGATCGAATAGAACGGAACTCCGGCTTCGCCTGCAACTGCCTTTGCAAGAAGAGTCTTACCCGTTCCGGGAGGACCCATCAGGAGCACACCGTGCGGAATCTTTGCGCCCAGCTTCGTAAAGTACGACGGATTTCTGAGAAATTCGACGATCTCCTCGAGCTCCGCTTTTTCCTCGTCAGCTCCCGCAACGTCCTTGAAGAAGACCTTCGTTTTGTCGACGTTTGCAAGCTTTGCCTTGGCGCGTCCGACTGAGCCCATCTTCGAACCCTTGCCGCCGGTCGCCTGAGTCATGACGAAGATCCAGAGGGCGATGATCGCGACTCCGATCAGGATATACGGAATGAAAGATACCCAGACGGGGATCTCCTTCGGTGCGGGATAGTCGTAGCTTTCTATGATCCCTTTTTCATGCTGCTCCGCGATCAGATCTCCGAGATCGTCGTAAAACAGGTCGAGGCTGCGAAGCTTATAGCTGACGAGCCGCTCCGTTTCATTGCCCGATGCGTCGGTCGCGCGGAGGACGAGCTCGACGGTATTGTCGTCGTCTACCTCGAAGCTCTTTACCTGCTCGCTGACGAAATAGTCGCGTACGGTGCTGTAAACGACGTCCTCGCCCGGGGCTCTGTTCCAGAGCGCCGCTGTCGCAAATATGACGATCGCGATGAAGATGATATAGATTATGGCGTTCTTAAAGCTTTTTTTCATTTAACTGACCATGCCTTTCAAAGTTGAGGTGTACGTTCAGATCGTGTATACTTCCGGCTTCAGTATTCCGATATACGGAAGCGCTCTGTATTTTTCGTCATAGTCAAGGCCGTATCCGACGACGAATTCGTCGGGGACCTCGTATCCGACGTAATCGGGTGTGAAGTCGACCTTGCGTCTCGACGGCTTGTCGAGGAGAGTGCAGGTCCTGACGGAGTGCGCGCCGCCGAGCGTCAGATATTCGACGAGGTAGGAAAGCGTTTTGCCGCTGTCGATTATGTCCTCGACGATGATGATGTCCTTCTGCGAAAGGTCCGTGCGATGGAGGTCGAGAAGGATGTTGATCCTGCCCGACGAGCTCGTGCCTGAGCCGTAGGACGAGACTTTCATGAAGTCGATCTCAAGCGGAAGCGTGATCTGCTTCATGAGATCGCCCATAAAGACCACACTGCCCTTCAGTATTCCCAGAAGGAGCAGATTATTTTCGCTTTCGGAGTAATCTCTGTCTATCTGAGCCGCGAGGGACCTGACCGCCTCTGCGATCTGCTCCTCCGAAACAAGTATCCTCTGAATGTCTCTGTCTAAAGTGTGCATTTTAAATTCTCCGTTCTTTTTTATATACCGCAAGGCAGATATTTCTGCCGTTTTCCGTCTTTTTCGCTCCGTCGCGCACGGGGAAGCCGGGGATGAAAACGATCCCTTCTCCGTCGGTGACGATCGGAAGAGCATCTCTCTCGTCGAGAGGCACTTTTTTCTCCGAGAGGAGTTTTTTTACCTTACGGCTCATTCCGCCGTATCGGATTACGTCTCCCTCGGTGCGTGTTCTGACCTCAAGCTTACCGCATATTTTATCAGAATTCAGTTCCGCAAGTGTATATAAACTGTAAATATTTCCCCCGACGGTGATTTTTTCTGACGATTTTCGGCTTTCCGTCACGCTGCCGTCAGAAAGGACCGTCAGAACGTACTCTCCGAATTCCGTCGGCACGTCAGATCCGAGCAAAACCGCAGAAGGGGAGTTTTTTTCTTTTTCGGCAGGGCCGAAGAAGCAGTCTCCGCGGTCGTCCGCAATAAATGAAACCCCTCCCGGGACCGAGACCTCAAAGCGAGGCAAGTCTGTTTTTATAAGGCGGGAGATCTCGTCGATGTGGACGCTTTCGAGAGACGGCTCAAATCCTTCGTGCATCCTCACTATCACACGCGACAGAATTGCGGGATGCAGACCTTTAAGCACTTCTCTGCCGGCACGTCCGTCCGTCACGGGGACATCAGTCGCGATGCCGTCGAGACAGTCGGAATCCCCGCGCAGCGCCCTTGACATGCGTTCTGCCGATTTCTGCGGATACGGGACGAGCTTTTCAAGCTCCGGCACGATGAGATGCCTGATCTTGTTTCTCGTGTAGTCGATGCGCAGGTTTGTGTTGTCGGTCACGAATCCGATGCCGCACTCGCGGCAGATTTCGCGGATCTCACGCGAGGTAAAGGACAGAAGCGGTCTGATATACTTCCCGTCTCTCACCGGAGGGATCCCGCACATTCCGCGGATGCCCGTACCGCGCACGAGATTGAAAAGCACCGTTTCAAGGTTATCGTCCGAGTTATGAGCCGTCGCCACGAGGAGATTTTTCCCCGATGCGGCAACCGTCTCGCAGAAGAATCTATATCTTTCGCGTCTTGCGAAATCTTCAACCGACGTGCCGCCCGAAAGAGCGGGAATGTCGACGCGCCGTGCGTGGAATCCGATGCCGAGTTCTTCTGCCGTCTTCCTGCAGAATTCCTCGTCTCTGTCGGCGTCCCTGCCTCTTATCATGTGATTGAGATGCGCCGCCTCGAGAGTCTTTCCGATACCGTTCAGGTATTCGTGCAGATAATGAAGAAGGAGAGAGGAATCGGCGCCGCCTGAATATGCGAGCAGGACTCCGTCGGAGGCGTCGATCAGATCGGCGATGCCGGACGTGCGCATCGAATCGCAGAACTTATCGTACCGTTCTATCATCGCCGTCCTCCGATCCTACTTGTATTTTTCAGTCAGTCTGTCGAGCATGACACAGCAAGCGAGCGTCACGACGACTCCCGCGAGCAGATGCTCCGTCATTCGCGGGATCATTCCGTACGCGTGCAGGAACACGGACGGCTCGCGCACGGCTCCGACTGCAAGGTACAGTATGTATACGGCAAAGACCGACAGAAAGAACCACATTGCGCGCGTGATCTCCCAGATCAGTCTGTCGCCGGTAAGGAAATCTTTTTTCATCGTTTTGTCCTCCGGTATCAACGGTATTATTGTACCACGGAAGGACAAAAGTCTCAAGCGGAAAAGATTGCCTCATAATATTATAACGCCAAATGGGAATTTTTTCAACACCCGTATCCGCTTTTTTTGTCGAAAATACGATTTATGAGCGAATCAAGCGACAAAAATACGAGAATACAGAGTACGATCCGCACCGCAGTTACCGCAGGAGTCGGCTCGCCGCCCGCGAAAAAGCCGGAGGTGACAAGTCCCGCTGCTGCAGCGCAGGCGGCGGGGATCACGGCGTTTCTTACGGGATCGAGCCCGATCCCCGTGACGCGGCGAAGCCTGAGAAAAGACAGCACGCAGTTTAGCGTTTCGCAGAAATATACGGAAACGACGTAACCGGCGACGCCGAAGGACGGAACGAGGATCAGAACGAGCAGAAGGCTCGACGAGGCGTCTATCACGTTGATCTTCATGGAGTGTACCTGCTCACCGATGCCCTTGAGCATGCAGTCCGTCGTCGTATCAAAGTACATTATCGGCACGAGCGGCGCGACGGCAGCAATACGCGAGCCGGCTTCCGCGCTTGAGTATACGAGCCGTCCGAGCTCGGATGAAAAGAAGAAAAATACCGCGCCGCATAATATCGCGTACCTTGTGGCTACACGGTACGATCTGCCGATCATCCGCTTCGTCCCCGCCCTGTCTCCGACGGCTCTGCATTCCGCGAGCTCCGGAATGAGCAGTCCTCCTGCAGACGCGATGACGGCTGACGGAAAAAGCACAAGCGGAAAGACCATTCCCTGCAGGATGCCGTATGAAGCAAGAGCCGTTTCTCCGTTCAGACCGCTTTTTTTCATTCCCCACGGTATTGACAGATGCTCTGCCGTACTGAGCCCCTGCCTTGCAAGCGCACCGACCGCGATCGGCATCGCGACTGCGGCAACGCTTTTAAGAGAGGTCTTCCCGGTGACTTTTGCGTCTGCGGTCTTTGCGTGAGACGGACGTCTGTTGTCGGTCAGGAACATTAAGACGTTCAGTATCAGCGAAAGTGCCTCGGATACTGCGGAGCCGCCGACAACGGCAAGGCAGGAATACTCCACTCTGTCGGTGAGAAACGGCACGCTCACGGTCAGTGCCGCAGAAGTGACGCAGATCTTCACCGCCTGCTCCGTGACGGAAGACAGAGCGTTCTTATATACTTTTCTGAGTCCCGTGAAGTATCCGGACAGTGCGCTCGTGACGGATATGGCGGGAAGTGCCGCCGCAAGCACTCTGAGAGAGAGTATCACGCGTGCGTCACTGATAAGCCTTTCCGCGATATACGGAGAGAGGAAAAACAGCGCCGTTCCCGTCGGGACGCTGAAAAGAAGCGCGTATACGGTACATCTGAAAGCGACTCCGCCCGTCACGGCACGGAAAGAGCGCCCGTCTCCTCCCGCGGCGGCGACAAGCGCGCTCTTTTCGGCAGTCAGTCTCATTGAAGCAAGATTTACTCCCGACAGGGACAGCGTCACGGCAAAGCCGTAAACGCTCATAACGAGAGTAAAAAGTCCCATGCTCCGGGCCCCGATCTTTGCGGAAACGTATGCGTTGAAGCTGACGGCGGCAAAGCGCAGAAAAATATTGATCGCGGCAAGGTACGCAGCGTTAAACAGAAATGCTTTTGTTCTTTTCATCGAATTCCTCTCATTTTTCATTTTTACATTTGTATGACGCCGGACGGCAAATAAGAATAACAAAAAACGCTCTTCCCCGTTGACATAAAGAGCTCAAGTTGGTATAATATTTCAAGAAAGGCGGTGATCGGGTGTCAGACAAAAACGACGTCAGACGCGCTCTTTTCAGAGCCGCCGGAACGACGGACAAAGATGAACTGTGCCTGACATCGAAAAGCGCCGCGGGATACTACGTCTCGCTCCTCATGAAGGACTCGGCAAAGGGATATGCTTATGTCCTGCTCCTCGACAGAGATGGCCGTGTGAAAAAGGCCGTCTGCATCAAGAGAGGCGATGGTTGCACGGACCTCGTCAGAGAGATCGAAAAGGCTCTCTCGGGCGGCGGCTTCACGTCCTTCATCGTCGTTCACAATCATCTCGGCAATCCGACGACTCCGTCAAGCGAAGACGAAGCGGTAACGGATTATCTGAGAGAAAAATACACGTCTTTGTTCGCGGGACACTACGTCACATCGGACTTTGACTACACGTTCATAAACTGATGAAAGGACACGGCAGAATGCAGATCTTTCACACGGAAAGCGACGCCGATACCATGAAGCTCGGCGCCTGTCTTGCCGAAAAAATAAAAAAAGACGGCAAAAGCCGTGCTTTCGTTGCAATATACGGAGACCTCGGAGCGGGCAAGACCGTTTTCACGAGAGGCTTCGTCTCCGTTCTCTCTCCCGGAAGCCGTGTGAAAAGCCCGACTTACACGATCGTCAACGAGTATCTCAAGGGCGAAGTTCCCGTTTACCACTTCGACTTCTACCGCATCGAGGACACGGACGAGCTCTTCGGCATCGGATTTGAGGATTACGTCGAGGGCGGCATCTGCATCGGCGAGTGGTGCGAGAAGCTCGGGGATGAAGTTCCCGCCGGAGCAATCAAGGTAACTATTGAAAAAGCAGGTGAATCGTCACGAACGGTCACCATTGAGGAATAATATGTGGACACTCGGATTTGACACTACTGCCGGAGTCGTCACGGCGGCGCTCCTTGACGGAGAGACCGTCGCTTTCAAGTACTCCTGCAAATCGTCGACGTCGCACAGCACGACGCTTCTGCCGGCGATAGAAGACATGCTCAGAAAAGCGGAGATATCGGTTAAAGACCTCGGTCTTATCTCCTGCTCCGCCGGCCCCGGCTCGTTCACGGGAGTCAGGATCGGCACGTCTACCGCAAAGGGCCTTGCCGCACCGCACGATATTCCCTGCGTCGGCGTTTCGTCTCTCGAGGCGATGGCTTATATGTTCGGCAGCACGGAGGGAATCGTCTGCCCCGCGCTGAACGCGAGACGGGGCAACGTGTATACTGCTCTTTTCCGTTCCGACGGAAAAGGAAACGTCACGAGGCTGACGCCCGACGATCTCGTCGCGATCTCGGGGCTCGGTGAGTTTGCCGCACAGACCGACGGAACAATTACGGTGACCGGAGACGCAAACGACGAAGTACTCGCTTCTCTCACGGATGCGGGACTCGACGCCGTGATCGCCCCCGTCGGATACGAGCTGCCGTCGGGCTTCGGAGCGGCTCTTGCGGGAAGAAAAAAGTATCTCGAAGCGGACGACAAAAGCGCCTTCACCGCAAAGGCGTTGATGCCGATATACCTGAGAAAGTCTCAGGCGGAAAGAGAGCTCGACAAAACGGGCTACAAAGCGTAATAAAACGTCTTTTGACGGATAAACAGGAGAATAAAATGGCAAAAAGAGAAAAGTTCACGGTCGCACTCGCGGCTGACCACGCAGGCTTCCCGCTCAAAGAAGCACTTCTCGAGCACCTCATGAAAAGAGGTATCGACTGCATCGACTGCGGCACGAACAGCACCGAAAGCTGTGACTATCCTCAGTACGCCGTATCGGGCTGTTGCAAGGTGCTCGACGGAGAAGCCGATCTGACGACCCTCTGCTGCGGAACGGGCATCGGGATGAGCATGGCTGCCAACAAGCTGAAGGGCATCCGCGCGGCTTGCTGCTCGGACGTTTTCAGTGCTAAATATACAAGACTTCACAACAACGCGAACGTCCTCTGTCTCGGCTCACGCGTCGTCGGTGCGGGGCTCGCGTGCGAGCTCGCCGACGTTTTCGTCGACACCGGCTTTGAAGGCGGAAAGCATCAGAGACGCATTGATATGATCGCAGACCTTGAAAAATGAGATTTGCCCGTGCGAAAGCACGGGCAAGTTATATTGCTTCGCAGTTATA